>JBDTMQ010000399.1:0-10407 GCA_039934155.1 Acidobacteriota bacterium
ATAAAGCTGGGTCGGGTTTTTAAGATAGAAGGGGAAATAAAAGCTCGGGTGAAAGGCCTCGTAAAAGACCTCGCCGGGTTCCAGATGATCTTTTACCCATAGATATTTTTGATAGGTCTGTAAACCGAGGAACGCTGCATTGCCGGCGGGCATGTTCAGGTCATATTTATTGACGATCTGTCTCTGAACTGCGTAAGCTCCGGCCCACGCACTAAACAACAGCAACAGCGTCGCCCAAATGCGAACCGGCAGCCGCAGCTGTGACAATAGCCAAAACAAAATAACTATCGCCGGTATCGCAACGTGATAGAACCGATAGCCCGTGGGTGCCGAGATCCCGGCGGCCAGCATCACCCCGGCAAACAGCAGCAGCATCAGGCGCCGATTGGTCTGGAAGTTTTTTATCAGAGTCGGCTTGACCCGGCGAATCAGAAGTAAAACGACGTAAACCCAGGGGACCAACAGATATAAGAACGTGGGCGGCAAGACGATGCGAAAGTATCGCCAAAGTGCCGTCACCGGCGGGAATAGATTGAAGTAAACCCTTAGATCCGGAAAGTCGGTAAGATAGCTGGAAAATTTGGCTAGCGGGTCACTGGGATAATAAACCAGTGGGAAGGTGATCAGGGAAAAATAATAGTTCTCAAAACCAGCCTGCCAGATAAAATACGATTGAGTCGCTGCCACCGTCAAAACGAACGGCACGGATAGATAAACAGCATCGAAGCTCAGCTGTTTAAGTCCGGTTTTATCGCGGTAGGCGTCCCAGATCAAAAAACACCCAATCGCCGCCATTCCGGAAAGGCCGCGAGTTTGAACGACCATAGTCGACAGACCACATAAGATACCGGCAGCCGCCAGGGCGAAATTTGTCTTGCGGTGATACAATACCGCGATCGCGAATAAAATAAGAACAACGCTGAGGATCCTATACGAGCCGTCGATCCCGTAAACCCTATAGCCGAGTACGAGAAAAACTACCGACGGCAGATACCGAAGCGCACCCGATACAAGAGGCCTTGAGAAATACCAGATAAGCCACACCTGGACCATTCCCAAAACGAGGATCACCGCGTTAAGAATCCATATTTTTGCTCCGAAGATCGCGAAAAGGCCGCAATACAAAAGCTCGGTCCCAGGCGTCGTCAGGTGGAAAAAATCTTTATAAATTACCTCACCGTTCAGCATTCTGACGGCGTTAGTGACCGATATCAGATGGTCGCCTTCGAAAAATATCGGCGTGAGCGGAAGCTGAAATAACTGGGTGGATAAGAAAGCGAAAACCGCGACAAAGAAAATTAAGTCTGGGGCTCGAATGATCTGCGGGCCTTCTTTTTCTTCCAAAGTCGCTCGCATAGTTCCACTACTCAGCCCCATTCTCATCGGAAATTGAAAGAAGCACGGAATACATTTGCCAGCAAATGACCGTCCCGGCAAATTTTAGAAAATACAACTGATCCGCTGCGATCTGAAACCCACCGTCTGCAAAAAGCTGCTTCCAGCCCTCAACGGTGCGGAAATGGTCGCCCCGATCATGCTCCATCAAAAACCAGCGAAGGCGTTCCGATCTATTTGGGATGATCGGTTCCTGCAGGATCAGCATTGCGTTGCCCGTCAATACTGGCCGCAGCCCGTTAAAAAGTTGAATGCATTCGGCATTAGTCAGATGATGGAGCAGCGAATTGATCAAAACCAACTCGAATTTCTGACCGTTGAGACCCAAATCTCTCGCGTCGCCCGTGCGAAATTCCATGGATGGATATTTCGAGCGGGCTAGGTGTATATAGTCCGGATTATGGTCGATTCCCAAATAATCCCAGCCTTCAAAAAGATCGGCATTCGAACCGGGCCCGCAACCGACATCAAGCACGGAACAATAATGTTTGCCGCTCTTTTGCAGCATAGCGCGCACCTCGCCGACCTTCTTTATTGTCAGCGGTGCGGACCAAAGTGAGTAGCCAATTGACGACTCGAGAATTCTGTTTTTTAGTGACTGCAGTCTCAAAGTTTTCGAACGGCCATTAGGATAGAGGATCCCGAAAAAGGCCGCTTGGTAATAAACGTCTCCGCTTTCATCAATGCGAGAAACGCCCGATTTACTATTCCGCTCGATGCCGAAAATCCCTCGCGCCAGATCTGTTCATCAGTCTTTCCGCCAGCGAACCATTTGAGCCAGAAACGACGGATCAGCAAAGGGGGAATATTGCCGAGTCCCCAGTAACGCGTGTCGAGTATCTCGACGGAAAGCCCATCGAATTCCCTTTTCAGCCCCCCAGCATCATACCGGCGGTAATGGCCTTGTACCTCGTCGTATCGGCTGAAAAGCACCATTAAAGAGGGGACATTGAGGAACACGTAACCGCCCGGTTTAACATGATACAGGATCGAATCGATGAAGCCGTGTGTTTCCTTTATATGTTCGAGAACATCGAAAAGGACGACCGCATCGTACGCCTCGTGCAGATCCGGCTTTTGTTCAGTTACGTCGTAATAATATGTGCGGCCGCGTCCCGGCAGTGCCTTTTCCAATGCGGACCGGTCAAGATCCGTAATATCGACCGCCCACTCGGTCGCTTTCTCGATCTGGCTTCGCAAAGTACCGATGCCTGACCCAACGTCTAAAACCTTGAATGGTTTATCCATCTCGATCGCAAGTGACCGAAGCTGCTCGACAAATGCCCTGAACCGCCATTGGAACCAAAAGTGGTCCTCGGTCGATAGATCGTAAAAGTCCTCGATGAACCTGTATTCCTGAGGCTTCGAGATCTCTTCGACCTTTGTGTTCACTGTTTCGATATAACCTGCCGACATTTAGCCGATGATCTTCCTTACTACATAATTAGGCCGCTGTTTGACCTCGTCATGGATCAATGCGACATACTCGCCGATCGCCCCAAGAATAAGCAGCTGAACGCCGCCCACAAAAAGCACCACCACGATCAGTGAGGTCCAACCCTGTGGAAAATGACCGGCAATAAAGTATGCGCCCACCAACACGACAAGCGCCAATAGTCCAAGCAAAACCGTCAAAAATCCCAAATAGGTCGCCAGACGCAGCGGAAAACTCGAGAACGAGAATATGCCGTTGAGGGCCAACTGCAACAATTTACGAAAGTTGTATTTTGCCTTTCCCGAATGCCGCGCATGGCGCTCGTAGGGCAAAGCGACCTGTTCAAATCCCACCCAACTTCTCAAACCGCGAACAAATCGATTGCGTTCCGGCAAGCGGTTCATTTCGTCAACGACCGCACGGTCCATCAAACAAAAGTCGCCGCTGTCTAAGGGTATATCGATGTTAGCGATCCGCTGAAGAAGGCGATAGAACGAAAAATAGGTGAAGCGTCTAAAGGCATTCTCTTTCCGTTTTTGACGCACCGCATAAACCACATCAGCGCCGGCGCGCCATTTTTCGATCATCTGGCCGAGCACCTCAGGCGGATCCTGGAGGTCGGCATCCATAAGCACAACGACATCACCGCGGCTTAGTTCCATACCGGCCGTAATAGCCGCTTGGTGGCCGAAATTTCTCGACAGACAGATCAGTCGGACTCGGGGGTCCTTCCGGTTCAATTCAGAGATCAGGTCGCCGGAATCATCGTCGCTGCCGTCATCGACGAAAAGGAATTCGGCTCCGGCGTTTTGCAGATCCAGCGCCGATACCGCGTCAGTAAGCCTTGTATAAAGCGCTTCGATATTTTCTGACTCGTTATATACAGGCAGAACGATCGAAATTTCAGGCTGAATTTTTGATACCTTTGAAATTTCGTCCATCTGTACCTATCGACTATAGGGCGTGGCTCTCTTTCCACGCTGTCTTAGTGAACGGCGTCGTACCGGCCGCCCTGTCTAAAAATTTTCTTTGCCCCGCCGCTTCAGTTAATTCGGATCGTCGGGGTGAACGTAATTGTTTCGATGATAATAGGTCTGGTAGTAGTAGTAATTGTCCTGCGACCTGAGGTTAACATTGTTCAATACGACACCGAAGATCTTCGCTCCGATATCCTGAAGGAGCTGTTTCGAACGCCTTACAACCTGTCGTGAACTCTTGCCCGCATGGACCACAAGGATTACACCATCTACCAACGAAGCTATGAGAACACCGTCGGTAAATGACATTATCGGCGGCGAATCCACGACAACATGGGTGTAATTTTCCTGCAGTGAGCGAAACAAGCTGGCCATCTGTTCCGAACCGATCAATTCCGCCGGATTAGGCGGGATCGGCCCCGAGGTGAGGATATTCAGCTTTGTCCGCTCGTCGTACTTGACCGTCTTTAAAATTTCGGCATTGCTCAACTCGTTCGAAAGCAGTGTACTCAGACCGTCACCGTTGGTGATATTGAATACAGAATGAAGTCGCGGCCTACGCATGTCCGCGTCAATAATCAGTACTTTGGCGCCGGTTTGCGCGAGACTAATAGCCGTATTCGTCGCGGTCGTCGTTTTTCCCTCTGACGGAAGGCTTGAGGTTATCAACAGTGAACGCGGCGCGCGGCCGGCCGACGACAAAAGTATCGACGTACGCAGTTGTCTGTATGCTTCGGCCAGCGAGGAGCGAGAGTCAGCGTAGATCAGTAATTCGGAGTTATCTCGATCTTCTTCATCTTCACCGGCTGATCCCACCAAAAGAAGCTTTCTCTTAGGTATTGAATCAATGGTGGGGATAGCGGCAAGAGCCGGCAGCCGCAGATAATTTTCGATCTCTTCCGTCGTACGTATCGTGTCATCGAGGAATTCGAGAAATAGTGCAAGACCCATCCCAAAAAGGGTCGAAAGAAACATTGCCGCCAGCACCGTTACAATCCGTCGCGGGGCGATCGGCGTATCGTCCGGGACCGCGAAAGCGGCCACGCTGATATTGTTATCGGACCCCTGCGAGGCGACATCACTCGAACTTTGATTTTTCCGCAAGTTTTCAAGAAAACCTTTATTTGTCTCAATGTTCTGTTCAAGAAGCTTGAGCTTGACCGCGCCGATGTTTTGGCCCTGAGCCTCGTTTATCTGACTATCGAATGACGCACGGATCTTTTCTTCCTGCTCTTTGGCACGCAGGTACTTGGTCCGAAGATTTTCGATCAAAACCTTGGCGGTCCGATTGCGGTAATCCTGAAGCTCGAGATTATTTTTGTCCGCGACCCGATCGATCGACGCCTCAAGAGTCGAGATCTGGTCGTTTATCTCTTTTATCTCGGGCGCCGATTCTTTATATTCAACCAGCATTTTCGCCCTAACGGCGTTGAGATCGGCTATTTTCTTTTGGGTCTCGTTCTTATAGGAGACGACATAGTTTTCGCGTTCGGTAATGTATCGTGCACTATCGGCTTCGGCCAGGGCCCTAATGCGTTCCGGTGAATCTTTGACGGCGAAATATTCTGCTTCGGCGTTCTTACGAGTATTTTCAGAGTCAAGCAGCTGTCGGTTGAGGCCGGAAAGCCGATCCAATACGATAGTTTGATCGCCCTCGGTCTTTAGAATGCCTTCACTTTGTTTTAACTCAACCAGCTTCGTCTCGTCGTTCCTTATTTCGGTCTGCAGGTCGGCGATCCGCTGCTGAAGGAAATCGCTCGTCTTGCGGCTCGTCTGCGTGCGTTTTTCCTGATTTAATGTGGTAAAGGTCTCACCGACGCTGTTTGCGACATACGCCGCAAGTTCAGGCTTGAAATGCTTAAACTTGACCTCGATCAATCGGGTGTCTTTGACCGAAGCCCGCGATTCCCGGATAGGTTCGATCTCAAGGTTTTTGCGAATGTTTTCAACGTACGGTGCAAGTCGCACCACTTCGGCGATCTCATCCGGCGATACGAGCCCCGAAGTGGACTGATAAGCTGGCTCGGCCACGACGGGCTTTTTTGTATCGCTGCTGGCGAGTCCGAGGGTCCGAAGCATCGAGCGCCATGCCGATGATGATTCTTCGTTTTTCGCCGCTAAAAAATCTTTATTCGTATCGAGATTGTGATCCTTTATTACCTGTCGAAGCAGCGTATCGCTCTCGAGCAACTTGAGTTGGGTGTTGAAATACGACGGGTCCGATCCCGACACCGGCCGCTGTCTCTCAGTGGTGATAAGGTCGGGATTCGTTTGCTCAGAATCGACCTGGACAATCGCCTTCGCCTGATAGATATTCGGCTTTCGCGCCATATAGATCGCCACCAATGTCGTCACAAGAACTGTAATTCCAATGACAAGCCAAAGCCGCTTTCGAATCGCGCGCCAGTATTCGAGAAGCTGGAACCCCTCGGGAATATAAGCCTCCCTATAACCGGGATACTGTCCGACCGGAGCGGCCAACGGCGTCTCAAAAGGGCGTTCCAGATCGGTTACGGGTTCAATCGGACGCTGAATGATCTCTCGGCTATCTTTCATTAATGTAAAGTCGATCTAAGGAATTCGATAAAAGATGGTTGAGAAGCCCGACGTCAACGACCGTCCAATGCTATTCAGGATCGCCTTTGACCTATCTTCCGAAATCGCAACTATATCGTTCGGTTCAAGGTACGGGTCCTGAACCTTTCGCTTATCTATATCTGACAAACTGTAGACAAATTCTTCGCGATCGAGCGTCCCGGGCTTCTGTCTCAGGATACGTATATTGTCCTTATTTGTCGCCGGTTTAAGGCCTTCGGCCGATGCCAGGGCCTGAGTAAGAGTTATAGGTTCGGATATCGGGATCTGGCCTTGCTTATTGACGTTGCCATAGATGTAAATAACATCTTTTTTGCCTACTGATACGACGTCGCCCGGCTGCATGACAAGGTCCTGCTTTCCTTTCATCACATCATCGATCCGAAAATCAAGAAGTGTTCGGTCGTCATCGTCAGCACTCGCATCGCTTTTACAGTTCGACGTGCTTCCTGATCGGGCAACGAACAATCTCGATCCCGATTCTTTTGTCGGGCCGCCCGCAAAAGCAAGCAATTCGATAAGCCTTACTTTACGATTTAAAAAGAAACTGCCCGGCTTTTCCACCGATCCGATGACTGAAAAAGACTGCGACCTCTGTTCCACCGCCTGAACATGCACATCCGGATTGCGAAGATAGTCTTTCTGATAAGCGGTCGCTATGGAGTCTGCGAGTTCCTGTTCTGTTTTACACACGGCCATCAGGGGTTCCTGCAGTCTAAAAAGATTGATCGTTCCTTTTGATGTGACACTGACCCGCTGGGTGAGCTCCGGATGACGAAACACCTGAACCTCGACCTTGTCGTCGTAACCTATCCTGTATTTCTGGTCAAGATCGGCCGCCGCCGGGATCGTCTCGATCTTTACTGCCGCACTAATTACGCGGCTTGGACCCGAACTGTCGCCAGTCGGCGTCTGGCCTGCAACAATATCAGATCCCAAACAAGCAAAAATACACGCAAAAGAAATGTAAAGCAGCCAATTCATATACAAATTCTCCGTCAAATACTTGCAATTCCTGTTTTGCGTGCCATTTGATTGTATTTACTATTGATAAGTTGTTTTCTTATTCCAACGCTCCAACAAAGTCAAACCCTTTGCAAAAAAATAGTTTAGCAAATCGATTCCCTGATTGAAAAGACAAGATTTTAAATCATACGGTATTTTGGTTAAACTTTTAATCGCACCAAAAACCCTGAATTTTCGTATGGAAAACGCCACACCGATGCTTCGGCAGTATCTGGAAATAAAAAAGCAGTATCCGGGCACCCTATTGTTCTTTCGGCTAGGGGATTTTTACGAGCTTTTTAATGAAGATGCTGTCACCGGTTCGCGCGAATTGCAGATAACTCTAACGGCCCGGCAAAAAGACTCGAAAAACCCGATACCGATGTGCGGCGTGCCCCATCATGCGGCCTCAGGCTACATTTCCCGCCTGATTAAAAAGGGCTATCGTGTTGCCATCTGCGAGCAGGCCGAACCAGCCGGAAAAGGCACCAAACTTGTACGCCGCGAGGTCGTTCGGGTGATCACTCCGGGCACGTCGATCGACCCTCTTCTTACCGAACCTGCGGAATCAGTCTTCCTGGCATCGGTCACGCAGCAAGGCGATGCGTTTGCGGCCGCCTTTCTCGAGCTTTCAACCGGTGAATTTTCGGGTACTCAGTCATCAGAGCCAAGCGCCTGGAATTCCATCTGCGATGTTATCGCTAGCTATGGCCCGCGTGAGATACTCTGCACTGCAGCCCTAGCGCCCCAGCTCCGCAAAGGCCTTGGATTATCGCCCCGACCGGATCCAGCATTAACCGCAAATGAAAATCTAGGCGGCGTCGAAAACAGTACCGAATTCCCCGTGTTGACCATCCTTGACGACGATCAGTTTGCCGCCAACACAACCAATGAAATACTTCGCTCGCAGTTTGGCGTAGTTCAACTTTCAGTATTTGGTTTGAAAGAGCGTAAAGCGACTGTTGCTGCGGCCGGGGCCTGCCTCGGTTATGCACTGCAAACCCAACGGACGAAGGCCAGACATGTCGATTCTTTTCAATACTTTGAGCGGTCTGACTTCATGGTACTTGATAACCTGACTCTTCGAAATCTGGAGATCATCGAGTCGCGTGGCGAGAGCGGAAAGAGCTCGTTGTTCAATGTTTTAGATGAGACCGTCACTGGCATGGGCAGCCGATTGCTTCGTTCCTGGCTAATGAGACCCCTGATCCGTCGGACCGAGGTCCAAACACGACTCGCAGCGGTTTCTGAATTGTCCGATTCGATTCTACGGGCTGAGGTCCGGACCCACCTTAAAGAGATTTCGGATCTTGAGCGGCTGATCGGCAGACTTAATCTCGGCAGTGCGACGGCCCGTGACCTGATCTCGCTCGGCCGCTCGATGTCGCACTATCCGGCAATAAATGACCTTCTGAAAAATTCGCGGTCTCTGCTGCTCCAGGTCTTATCAGAAAACATCCACGAATTGCCTGAGATAAGAGCTTTGATCGAAAAGGCGATCGCCAATGATCCGCCGCTGAATTTTAATGATGGCGGAACGATACGTGAAGGATTTGACGCAGGCCTGGACGAGCAGCGGCAGTTGTCCCGTGCCTCCAAGCAGCTGATCGCGGCCTTTGAAGAACGCGAACGCGAGCGATCCGGCATATCCAGCCTAAAGGTGCGTTTCAATAATGTTTTCGGGTATTACATCGAGGTCACCAAAGGAAATTTGGCTAAAGTTCCGGATGACTACGTCCGGCGTCAAACTATTGCCAACGCTGAAAGATTTACCACACCGCAGTTAAAGGAGTGGGAAGAACGCGTCCTAGGGGCCGAGGATCGGATCCGCGCTATCGAGACCGAGATCTTTGCTGCAATATGTTCAAAAATTCGTGAGGAAACCCGAAGGCTGCAATCCACCGCGAGAGCTCTCGCGACGCTGGATTCCCTCTCGTCGCTTGCCGAGGTCGCGGCTCGTAGAGGTTATGTTGCCCCGGTCTTGCATGACGGCGATGAGATCGAGGTCAAGGCGGGACGTCATCCGATCGTCGAGGCGTTTATGGATGGCTCGTTCGTTCCGAACGACATTTATTTGAACAACTCAACGGATCGGCTGCTGATAATTACCGGTGCCAACATGGGCGGCAAATCGACGATACTGCGGCAGGTGGGCCTGATCCAGGTTTTGGCGCAGATCGGGTCATTCGTACCCGCGGATGCGGCGAGGCTGCCGATGATCGACCGCATCTGGACACGCGTCGGGGCCTCGGATGACCTGGCCTCGGGCCGCTCGACGTTTATGGTCGAGATGACCGAGACCGCGTCAATTCTTCATAACTCGACACCACGCAGCTTGGTGCTGCTCGACGAGATCGGTCGCGGGACCTCAACGTTTGACGGCCTATCGATCGCGTGGGCGGTAGCCGAGTTTCTGCATGATTCGCCCGAACATGGAGCAAAATCTCTGTTTGCTACCCATTATCATGAGTTGACGGAACTGGCCGAAAATCTCTCGGGCGCTCAGAACTATCAATTGGCTGCGGCTGAAAATGATGGCGAGGTAACATTCCTGCACCGTTTACAGCGCGGTAAATCGTCAAAGTCATTTGGCATCGCTGTTGCAAAGCTTGCGGGCCTGCCATCGGCCGTGGTCGACCGTGCTAAAGATGTATTGAGCCGTTTGGAAAAGTATGAACTTGCCGTTTTCGCCGACGAAAAGGCCCCGGGACTGCCGGCCGCGGCGGCTGCAAAAGCAGCCTCCCAGATCTCTTTGTTTGCATTGACGAATGAAAAAGCGATCGATGAATTGCGTGCAACAGATGTCGAACAAATGTCACCCGAAGACACTAAAGAACTGCTGCGGTCGATTAAAAGCAAAATAATCTAGAACTTGATGTATTACCTTAGCGGTCGGGGGGCCGACAATTGATCCAAAGGTTTAACTTTTATGACTGGAAGCTCGATGCCAAAAGCGACTCTTGACCAAAAGATCGGCCAGATGTTCTTCATCGGTATCGG
>JBDTMQ010000400.1:0-2235 GCA_039934155.1 Acidobacteriota bacterium
GCTATAACCTGTCTTCCCGCCCTTTGGCAAAACTCTCTCGACCTCGCCGTGCGGCCGCGGAATTACATGAACGCTGATCAATTCACCGACACGGCGCGCCGCCGCGGCCCCGGCGTCGGTCGCCGCTTTTACCGCGCCCACATCGCCGCGTACAAAAATGGTGACATAGCCAGCGCCGATATATTCTTTTCCGATCAACGTTACGTTAGCCGCCTTGACCATTGCATCCGCCGCCTCGACGGCGCCGACGAAACCTTTGGTTTCGACCATTCCGAGCGCTTCTAAACTCATCGTTTATTCCTCTCTTAATTTGGTTCTTTGAAAATTCTATAGTATGACCGGAACAAAGCCTAAACGTAACACGCCCGCTCGTTAATAATCAAGCTGTTATCGGCGCGGCATTAGAGATACACTCAATTGACATTGCGCGTCGGCGAACGTTATATTTCAAGGTTAATACCTATATCCATTGATCGACCGCAAGGTATGGGCAAACACTGAAACATGGCAGAAACTTTAGGCGAAAAACTGCGTCGGGCACGCGAGGAGCGAGGTATTTCCATTAGCGAAGTGGCCGAACAGACGCGAATTGCATCCTTGTACCTTTCGTCTATCGAAAATGATGATTATAAGCCACTGCCTGGCGGCATATTTAATAAGGGATTTGTAAAGTCGTATGCCCGGTACATCGGTTACGATGAACAGGAAGCCCTTCATGAATATTCGAATCTGGTCGCCAGTCACGAAGCTGAAGAACCCGATGCAGTACGCGGCTATCGGCCCGAGGTATTGACCGACGACCGTACGTCGGGATCGATGTGGCCAACGTTGCTATTCGCGGGCTTGATACTGGGTTTAATGACCGCCGGGATCCTTTTCGCCGTAAACTACATCCAGAATCGCGGCGCACCTCAGCCTGTCACGACAGGCAATACTAACGTCAACACGGCGGCCAACAGCGAAATTCTCGCAAACACCGCCGAGCCGCCCAAACAGGTCGTGCAAACACCTCCGCTTGCGGGTTCGCGTGTTGAGTTCAGAGCTGTGAGCGAACCGATCTGGCTGCGGTCGATCGTCGACGGCGGAAAGAGTTCAGAAACGATCGTACAGCCGGATGCTCCGGCCGTTTTCGAAGCGAAAGAAAGCCTGACGTTGAGATATTCAAAGTCGCTTGCACAGGCCGCGTCGCTGACGATAAACGGAAAATCCATAACCCTTCCGACAGAACCCGCCAATCCAAAGTTGGCGACGATCGAGCTGGACATCAACAAGAATAATTTCGGTGAGATCTGGCGTACGGGGCAGTTCGCCTTAGTCACGGCCGATCCGCGTCCGGTCGCTGGGACGACGAGCGTACCAAATGCCCGGACTCCCAATGCTGGCCAAGGCGCAAACACGACGCGTCTTTCGCCTAATTAGAACTCGCGTTCTTTCATTACATGGCGGGTTTTAGGTTTCGCAATTTCAAAAATGCCTGCATAAATTCTGCGGGCATTTTTTGCAGAAAGAAGATTGGGCTTTTGCCCTCTATATAAAATGAATTTTGAAGAGATCAAAGAAGGTCTGACATTTGATGACGTCCTCCTTATTCCGTCCTATTCCGAGGTGCTGCCAACCGATGTCGATACCGGCACCCGTTTTTCACGACAGATCGAACTGAACATTCCTCTGTGTTCCTCGGCGATGGATACCGTTACTGAGGCCTCCCTTGCCATCGCGCTCGCTCAACAAGGCGGGATCGGCGTGATACATAAGAACTTTTCGATCGAGGCTCAGGCCGAAGAGGTCGACAAGGTAAAGCGAAGTGAGTCCGGAATGATCGTCGATCCGGTGACAATACGTGACACGGCCCTGGTCGCTGAGGCCCTCGAGATCATGGAACGATTCCGGATCAGCGGCGTTCCCGTTGTCGATGACGGTGGTTTTTTGGTCGGGATCATTACAAATCGCGATCTTCGCTTCGAAACACGGTTTGACATCCCAGTTGCCGAGGTCATGACTCCGCAGCCATTAGTAACTGTTCCGGTCGGCACAACGCTCGACGAGGCAAAGGTCAAGCTGCAGAAACATCGTATCGAAAAACTTTTGGTTGTAAATGAGGACGGGCATTTAAAGGGGCTGATCACCGTCAAAGACATCCAGAAGGCCATAAACTTCCCTAAAGCCGCCAAAGACGACCTCGGCAGATTGCGGTGTGCTGCCGCGATCGGCGCCACAGGTGATTTTTTGGAACGT
>JBDTMQ010000401.1:0-2020 GCA_039934155.1 Acidobacteriota bacterium
CTATTTTTTAACAACAGTTTCCGAACGTTTTTCGATATGGGAAAAACGTCGCCGGCCAGATATAGTTTTGGCGCGGACGGCGGCGAACTGGACTATTTCGTTTTTATGGGCGCCGATCCAAAAGCGGTCATTGAGGAATACACCGACCTGACTGGCCGCACACCGCTGCCGCCGATCTGGGCGCTCGGCAATCAACAGTCGCGGTGGTCGTACTTCCCCGAAAAGCGTGTTCGCGAGATCGCCGAAGGCTTTCGCTCACGCCGCATTCCTGCCGACGTGATCTATCTCGACGTCGATTACATGAATGGGTACCGCGTTTTTACATGGGATAAAAGCCGTTTTCCGGATCCGGCAAAAATGATCGGTGACTTAAAGCGCGATGGATTCAAAACGGTTCTGATCATCGATCCGGGCGTAAAGGTCGACCAGAACTATTCGGTCTATATCGACGGCCGGCAAAAGGGCGTGTTTGTCAAAGACAGATCGGGCGGCGAACTCATCCGGAACGTCTGGGCAAAAGAGTCGGCGTTTCCCGATTTTACTGATCCCAAGGCTCGCGAGTGGTTCGGTGAAAAATTCAAAGAACATCTCCACGAAGGCGTCGCCGGTTTTTGGACCGATATGAATGAACCCGCGACCTTTATGACCGAGGCGACCGAGAAACCCGAGACAACGAATAATCCGGCCAAAACCTTCCCGTACGACACGCCGCATTTAGGCGATGGAAAGGGCGGAACGCATCGGCGATACCACAACGTGTACGGAATGCAGATGGCTCGCTCTACTTTCGAAGGCGTAAAAAAACTTGCGCCCGAGCGGCGGCCGTTCGTTCTGACGCGTGCCGGTTTTGCCGGCGTTCAGAGATATTCCGCGGTCTGGACCGGCGACAATTATGCAAGCTGGGACCATCTCGCCCTGACGATACCGATGCTCGCGAATATGAGCGTATCGGGCGTTCCGTTCGTCGGGGCGGATGTCGGCGGCTTTAACGACATGCCGTCAGGCGAGCTATACACACGATGGCTGCAGGCGGCGGCGCTTACGCCTTTCCTGCGTTCTCACTCGGTCGGCTGGGTCGGTAATAAAGAGCCCTGGGAATTCGGCGACGAATTTACGCGAATAAATCGCGCCAGCGTCGAACTGCGTTATCGACTTTTGCCATATCTATATACACTCTTTCGCGAACATGAGCGCAGCGGCCAGCCGGTAATGCGTCCCTTGTGGTTCGAATTCCCCAATGATAAACAAACCTATCTGATCGCCGACGAATATATGGTGGGCTCCGACATTTTGGTGGCACCGGTCGTCAAAGAGGGAATGCGAACACGCGGAATCTATCTGCCGATGGGCGCCGACTGGCTCGATTGGTGGACAGGCGAACGGATCGAGAGCGGCAAAATCCATTACCTGCAGCTGCCCCTCGAAAAGCTGCCGATCTTTGTGCGCGTCGGCGCGGTCGTGCCGACACAGCCCGTTATTCAGCACACGGGCGAAATGCCGGGTAAAGCTCTCACGTTGACCGTTGCTGCCGGTATCGTGCCGGGTAGGATCGAAAAGACCGAGATCTTTCAGGATGCGGGCGACGGCTACGGCTATCGACAGAACGCGTGGCGGATGGTCCGCATTGAGCATCAACAAGGCTCGCTAAAGATCACGCGAACGGGCAGTTTTGCCGGACAGCAGATCGGATCTGTCGAAGTGATCGGACTGGCGGAACCGCCGCGTGAAGTAAGGGCTGACGGACGTCGCATCGAGAATTTAGATTTTGACCGGGCCGGCAAGCGGCTGAAGTTTTCGGTCAGTCCCGACGTTGCCGAGATCACGCTTATTCGGTGATCTCACGCGGCCGATTCGCTGAAAAGCGAAAGGCGTTTTTCGAATGCTTCGCGAACGATACTCACATCGTCAAGGAACCTGGAAAGCTCTTCCAGCCGAAGCGCCTGCGGCCCATCGACAAGTGCCACCGACGGATCGGGATGAAAATCTACGAGGATCATATTTGCACCGGCGATCACGCCCT
>JBDTMQ010000402.1:0-1526 GCA_039934155.1 Acidobacteriota bacterium
TTATAGTTGATAACCCCGAAATTGGCAACCGCCGGTTCCTGGCCACAGGCGCTTTCCGGCCGTGGAAAATTACTGTCTTTGTGAGTTGCGTTTAGTCTGAATAAAAAGGCGGGCGATTTGATCCTTAACCCATCATGCCGAACCATTCGCGACGTTTCCAGTCAGGCTGGTCGCGGCCGACGGCCGGCTCGTGCCGTTCCGATGTTGATCTTTTTTCGGTCTCTATCTTGGCTGCCGCCGGTTTTTCCGGCGTCCGATCTTCTTTTGGCTTGTTTTCGGTCATCCGTTTCTTGTCCATAAACCACCTCAGCAATAGAAATATGACGGAAGGATCAGTTCTGAGTATTAATTTGGAGAAGCTCTAATTACAACAAAGTAATAATGTTTTGCGGGTTTCATTTGCTAAGAGAACCCGCTGACAAATTCCACTCGTAAGGCTTTTGCCAGCGGCTCAGGCCGCTGCCGATGCACCATAGCTCGCGACAGCCGTCTCTTCGTCATCGAAGATATCAAAGACCGTCAGCAGTTTGGTTATGTTCATAAGTTCTGTAACGCGGTCAGAAAGGCTTAAAAGCTTAAGAGCTCCGCCGTTCTTTTCGATCGTTGCATAACCGGCGATCAGCGAGCCGAGACCGCTGGAATCGATACCGGTAACATTGGCCAGATTCAAGATCACTTTGTTCTTGCCCGCCGCTGCAAGATCTTTCAGTTTTTGGTGCAGTTCGCTGCTCGTCTCGCCGAGGCCGATGCGGCCGTTCAGATCGACAATTACGACATCTCCGTTCTCACGCGTCGATAGATTCAGATCGCTCATTGCTGTTTCTCCTGTATGCCGCTCAATCTTGCCGGCCCGTCATATTCTCAAAGGCATCACGATATATTTGTAATCATACGATGTCTCGCCGGCAATTGACATCTGTGTTGCCGCGTTAGCATCCTTGAATTCGAACCGTATCCTGACCGGACCGCCGCCCGACCTGGCCCGCGCCGTCGCACCGGCGGCTCCATTTGACGACAAATCGTCGCTAGCACTGCTTTCGCCGGCTGCAGCGTTTGCTTTCGATCCGCCGCCGCTTTCGATCGAGCTGACATTGTTCAAAAATTCCTGAAGGTACTGCCAGTTGAAGCCAAGAGTAATATCTTCGCCCGTGTATTCCGCAGGAACGACCTCGCTTCCCTCACCTTCTTCGCTCGACTGTGCGGTCAGCTCGACCTCGCCGTCACGAACGATCATCCTGATCGAATGTGTCCGCTCATCGGCCATGAATGATACGCGGCGGACCGCCGATTTCATTTCCGCCAGATCGAACACCACGCTCTTGTCGTTATCCTTTGGCAAAACCATCTCATAATTCGGAAAATTGCCCGACAGCTTGCGCGTGATAAGCAACCGCCCCTCGGTCTCAAAATAGATGTGGTTCTGGTCTTCGCCGAACGAAACGTCGCCATCGTATCCGCGCGAAAGCTTGACCAGCTCAAGCAGTGCCTTTTTTGGGATCAGTGCATCCATTGTCGATTCGAGGGGC
>JBDTMQ010000403.1:0-2119 GCA_039934155.1 Acidobacteriota bacterium
TGACATTCCCGGCGGATCACACGACCGCGATGCTTGCGCTCGAAGGTTCGGCCGTGGTCAATGAATCGGATAAGGTGCCGACAAACAACCTTGCCTTGTTCGCACGCGAAGGCGAAGAGCTGAGAGTTGCGGCACTCGAGGACGGTGTTTTCCTGCTTATGAGCGGAGAACCGTTGAATGAGCCGATCGCTCAATACGGCCCGTTCCTGATGAATACGCAGGCTGAGATCGCCCACGCAATCGACGATTACCAGCAAGGCAAGTTCGGGTATCTTGACTAAAAGCGACTCGAATTCATTAACGGGTTTTAAAATATACCTAGTAGCTGTTAGCTGACAGCTACTAGCTGTTTTAATTAAAACCGAATTCAACCTAAAATGTGTTTCTATGCGGGATTTAAGAAATCTTAAGGTCTGGAAGCGAGCTCACGAGGTAGCTCTTTTGAGTTATCAAATCACCGCAGATTTTCCGAAAGATGAGATCTTCGGTCTGCGGCATTCGATGCGAAAGTCAGCGACCGACATTCCGTCGTTCATCGCCGAAGGCTGCGGCAAGCCGAATGACTCTGAGTTCGCTCGTTCGATCGCTGCCGCTGTTGCCGTAACATTTCGATTGGAATATCAAGCCCTGATGGCTAGGGACCTTACATTTATTAACTCCGAAACCCACGACTCTTTTGCAGCAGAACTGGTCGAGGTCAGAAAGATGCTGAGCGGTTTTAACCGTCGGCTGGGCTGATCAGTTCTTCACACTCGCCATCACTTTTCCCAAAAATTCGTCTATCTTCGTGTTCTCGATCCAACGGACTACTATCACAAGGTCATCCGCTGGATCGGCGTAGATGATGTTGACGCCGTTGCCGGTATGAACGATGGCGGTCGCGGGCGCCGACGGATAAAGCTTTTTGTCCGTGTTGAGAAACCAATTCATAAAACCGTATGTCGGTTGAACGCTGGTCGGTGTCGAAGCTTGCCGGACGAATTCGGCGGAAAGTATTTGTTTGCCGTTCCATTTGCCGCCGCGGGCCGTCAGCAGTCCGAACCGCGCCATATCGTATGCGTGGATGAACATACCGCCGCCCCAGTGACCGCCGCCGCTTACCGATTGAACGATGCCGCCGTCGATCACGACATATGAGTTTTCGTAACCGTACCATCGCCATGTATTTGACGCGCCGATCTCGTCCATCAAATATTCTTTGAGCACATCAGGCAGCGGACGACGCCAAACGTTCAACGCGGCCAGCGCAAGAGCATTGACGCGAACGTCGTTGTATTCGTAGACGGTGCCCGGCTCGCCCCTCTGACGGCCAAGCCATTTAGTCGGATCGCGGTCCGGACGGTCGGCCCAATCGGGCTTACCCCAAAGCGTACCTTCCCAATCGCTCGTCTGACGAAGAAAGTGTTCCCACGTGATCTTTTTATTATGTTCGGTCGCATAAAGGTCGATCAGTGACGAAGCGCCGAAGCGTTCGCCGACGTCAAAACGCTGGCCGGGCGAATAAGGCACGGTAGGAGCATCGTAATCGACGGCCTTGTCCTGGAGACTGCGGATAAGTTTTTTTTCAAACGCGATGCCGACAACGGATGACAGAAAACTTTTGGTCACGCTGTGCGTCATATCCACACGCGACGGATCGCCCCATTCGGCGATGATGAATCCGCCGCGGAGGATGATGCCCGTCTGCGGTCCGCGTGGCTTTGTCGGCCCGACAAGTTCGCCGAAGGGCGCCCGGCCAAAACTCTGCGTCAGCATCAGTTCCTGATCGAGTGGGGCCGAGGCCTCGGAAGCCTTTGCGAATTCGATCGCTTCCTTCAGCTTCACCGGGTCAAATTTTGCCTGTTCGGGTGAGCGATGTTCCCAAATGCCGGCGACGGGGAAATAAGCTTTTTGCGCGAAAGCCGCGTTACCGGCGGCCAGTAATATCAGCAGCGGCAGTATTAGGAGGCATCTTTTTAGGATCATATTGATTTCTTTAGCGTGCGGCTCGAATAATATCGGCAAAGACACCGGCCGCGGTCACATCGGCTCCGGCACCGGCGCCTTTGATCACGAGCGGCTGTTCAGAATAACGATCGGTGTAAAAAAGTACGGCGTTGTCTTTGCCCGAAAGATTTGC
>JBDTMQ010000404.1:0-9610 GCA_039934155.1 Acidobacteriota bacterium
TCGTCCGGGAATACGGCGCCGAACGCTACAATCTTGCTCGCGGCCGTGCGCTTCCCTACCTCGATTTCGTGCTCGACCGGTCAGTAAAAGGGCGAAGTCTCGCTAATTCGATGCAAAAGGCTGAGGCGATCGAGGAAGTGCTGCCGGTGTTGTCACTTATTAAAAATCCGATCCATAAACGCACAGGCTTCGATCAGGCTGTAAATTTTTTGCGGATCGAAGATTCTGGCTTGAAGGGAGAGCTTTGGACAGCCGTAAAAAACGGCGGCAAAATTGGCGCTGATGCCGTCAGGCGTCAGGTAAAACGCGCGTCGCGCGCCAAACTGACCGTGGCGGAACAGCATCTGCTTGAGCTGCTTGTCTATGACCCTGAGCTTCGCGCACATATTCTGCCGATGCTTGAGGAGACCGATTACGAACGGCTTGCGACTGCCGCGGTCTTTCGTGCCTTTTTCGAATTCGATTCTCTTAAAAAGCCTCTAGCGCTCGATAGTTTGATGGAGTATGTGATCGATGACGAGGTGCTAAGCGACTTCGTGCCGATCCTGATGATGACCGAGCCGAAACGTGAACCGGGTGAGGCGATCGACGCAGTGTTTCATGATGCCGAAAATTGCATTTTCACATTGCGGTCAATGGCTATCTCAGACCGCATTCTCGAAGTGAGTCAGGAGCTTATTGCCGAAGAGCGGGCTGGTCGATCCGCTCGGGTGAATGAGTTGGTCCATGAACACCTCGACCTTTCCCGAATGAAGCAGGAGATGATTAGCAAAATCGTCGAAAGTTGATATAATGTCTCTTTTAAATGTTTTGGCTTGCCGTGAAACATTTCTAGTTCAAAAAGCGTTTATAAGTATTTTTACGAACAACGATTTAGGCCCTGTTTCAATCCAAATCGTTTACGAATTATGGCCGATTACGACGAAAAAGAAGACCTGATGGACCGCCTGCTTGCGCTTGGCAAGCGAAAGAAATTTTTGAGCCTCGACGAGCTGCATCGCGAAATACCGGAAAACATGATGTCAGCCGACGATCTGGAAGATGTTTTAGACCGGCTCGAGGGAGCGAATATATCGGTCGCCGAGACCGACGCTCAGCTGCTTGAGCGGGCGTCAAATCTAGCCCTTGACGATGAGGAGGAAACGGCCGACGAAGAAGATCTCGATTTAGACCTTTCGGCCGGGGCTCTTGATAAGTCTAACGACCCGGTGCGGCTTTATCTTCGCGAAATGGGCATCGTTCCGCTGCTTACTCGCGAAGGCGAAGTTGTAATTGCAAAGCGCATCGAACGCGGGCAAATGAAAACCCAAAAGGCCCTTTCCCGCTCGCCGATCGCCGTCGAAAGATTGATAAAGATCGGGGAAGACCTTGCGACAGGCCGCGCAAGCATTCGGGAAACTGTTGCATTCTCTGAGCAGGCCGAGATATCGCTTGAGGAGGATAAGGCCGAAGAATATCTTCGCTGGACGCTCGAAGGTATCGGTAATATCCGTAGAAATTATGAAGGCGCCCTGAAAACATGGATCGCGCTTCGAAAAGAGCAGGTCGCTTCAAAAGGTAAAAAGAGATCGAAGAAGCTGGTTCGGCTGACGCGCCAGACTGCCAGACTTCGCCTTGAGATCGCACAGGAGATCAAGAACCTCAATCTGACCGAACATTCGATGCAGGTTTTGATCGCTTCAATCAGAAAGGTCGTTGAGGACATTCGCAAATCCGAAAAGATCATTAAACAGGCTCAGGCAAAGCTTGAGAAAAAGCCCGAGGCCCCGGTCAAACGAGAACTGAATGCGAAGGTCAAAGCGGCCAAAGCCGATCTTGCCGAGATCGAAGAGGTGTATCATTTGCCGCCGGTCGAGATCAAGCGTTCGTATCAGACGATCAGCGTTGGCGAATTCGAGACTAATCAGGCAAAACGTGAGCTGGTCGAAGCTAACCTAAGACTCGTGGTTTCGATCGCAAAGAAATATACCAACCGCGGGCTTCAGTTCCTCGATCTTATTCAGGAAGGCAATATCGGACTGATGAAGGCGGTCGATAAGTTCGAGTGGCGGCGCGGATATAAGTTCTCGACATACGCGACCTGGTGGATCCGACAGGCGATAACGCGTGCGATCGCCGACCAGGCACGCACGATCCGCATCCCGGTGCACATGATCGAGACGATCAACAAGCTAATCCGCACATCACGGCTGCTTGTTCAGGAATTGGGCCGCGAGCCGTCTAGCGAAGAGATCGCCAAGCGGATGGATATCCCGGTCTCAAAGGTCAGAAAGGTACTTAAGATCGCGCAGGAACCGATCTCGCTCGAAACGCCGATCGGCGAAGAAGAAGATTCGCACCTCGGCGATTTTATCGAGGACAAATCGATATTGAATCCGGCGGAATCGGTCACCTTCTCGAATCTTCGTGAGATCACCGACGAGGTACTCGCAACGTTGACGCCGCGTGAGGAAAAGGTAATCAAAATGCGTTTCGGGCTTGGCAACACAGGCTCCGAACACACTCTCGAAGAAGTCGGTCAGCATTTTGCGGTGACACGTGAACGCATCCGCCAGATCGAAGCGAAGGCCCTTAGAAAGCTTCGTCACCCATCGCGGTCGCGAAGGCTGAAGGCGTTTCTCGAAGGCAAACAGTAATTTCTAAGCATTTAGATCGTCAGGGGACAAGAGCCCATCTTGTCACCTGATTTTTTATTCTCTAGACTTGATCAATGTGGTTCGTCGATCAGATATTCTGGCTGTTAGTTCTGGCAATCGTTGTTTCGTCTATTTCGTGGACGGTCACGCAGGAAGAGATCTTTCGTGAATGGCGCGATGCATTCAAGGAACGCAGCGAGTCGGCGTCGAATATTTTCGTCCGCAAATTCTTTTACGTGTGGACGTGCGAGTACTGCTTCAGCCACTGGGTAACGCTGCTTATTCTTGTTTTGACCGGCTTTCAACTTCTCTTCGCCGACTGGCGCGGCTACATCCTCGCCTTTTTCGCCATGCCCTGGATAGCAAATCAATTGATGAGCTTATACCGCCGATTAAGAGTGGATATCAAGCATGAAAACCTCAAAGCCGAGGTTGTAAAACGTGAGAAAAACGAAATAGAGCGTGAGGCCGAAGCTAAAGACTAGATCATTGTTTTCGCTTCGCGGATCGCGTCGCCCCCTGTGGTGATCTTTCCGTCGAGCTGCAATTCATAAACCGCGTCAAGGATCGCTTTGAATCGAGGCCCAGGCTTTAGCCCCAGTTCGATCAGATGCCGGCCCATCAGAATCGGATCGGGTGCCTTTTTCTCGATCTGCAGCGACCGGACGCGTTGGATGAACCACTCCTGGGCTTCTGATCCAAAGTGTTTCTGCTGCGGCAACCAGTCCGGATTGCGTCCGAGGCTGTCGGCTTTTGCGACGCGATACAAAAGGTCGGGTTCGACCTTTCTTGCAAGTCGACGAAACGCCCCATCACCCACGGGATTTTTCGATTCTGCCTTATAAAACTCGCCGGGCTTCAAATGATATCGGACGAGCTGAATTATCTGATGCCGGACATCGTAGCCGTTCAACGTATAGATCCCGAGTCGGTCAAGAAAAGAGATGGTCGGTTCGACGCCGGCCTCATCGTGACCACGTGACCGGGTCCGCCCTTCGATAAACTCGGTCGTAAGCGGCTTGCCGAAATCGTGTGCGACCGCGCCCAACATAACGGCGACCTTTCTTTCGTAAGGCAGACTTGCGATCAACTTTCGCGCCTCGTCAGCGACCATCATCGTGTGGATGTCGACATCGCCCTCGGGATGCCATTCCGCCTCTTGCGGAACCCCGACCAGCGAGGCAAGTTCGGGAAAGATCTGGCGGACTACGCCGAGATCGTAAAGCCATTGCAATCCGATCGAAGGGCGGCGGGCTTGCAGAAGAAGCTTTTCGACTTCGCCCCAGACCCGCTCTTTCGCGAGATCGGTCACGTCGATCGCCTTACACAACTCTACCGTCTCTGACGCAATGTCGAATTCCAGCCGAGCGGCGAACTGTGCGGCACGAAGAACCCGAAGGGAATCTTCGCCAAATGTTTCCGACGAGACGTGACGCAGTATTTTTTCAACAATGTCTTTCCGGCCGTTGAAAGGATCGACGATCTCGCCGGTCAGAGGATCTTTAAGGATCGCGTTTACGGTAAAATCACGTCGTGAACATGCTTCTTCAAAAGACATTTGCGGATCGCCCTCAACCACAAATCCGCGATGTCCCCTGCCAGATCTTCGGTCTCGCCTCGGCAGCGAAACATCGAGATCACTGCCCAGTTTGTAAACCGTAAAAGCCTCACCGACGGTGTTTAGGGAAAAGTCAGATCTGTGATCGTGCAAACTCGACGCGGCAAACGTTAAAAGCACTTCTCTTAAACGCTCCGGCTCGATCTGGTAAACCTCAAGATCCCAGTCCTTCGGTTCGACGTCCATCAGCTCATCGCGCACGCATCCGCCAACGAGCATAGCCCGGCCTCCAAGTTCGTCAATAACCTCGGCCAGCTGTTTTACATGTTCTGGAATTTTCACACTATCGGTGTGGCTGATTAAGAGGATAGAAAAAGTGTATAAACCCGCACTCGTCACAGACCATACATGTTGCGGTCGGATTGCCGGCGGTCGCACCGAATATTGATGCCGGGGCCAGGATCTCTTCCCTCTGCCAGAATGTTTCGTTTCCGCAGACCAGACAGATCAACTGCCGGTCAAAGCTGCTTTTCTTTTCTAAATGTTCGTCTGACATATCACTTTTCCAAATGTTTCTTCAAATAGTTCGCGAGTAAAGAAATATCAACACGCTCTTGTTCCCAGGTATCCCGGCTGCGGACGGTCACTGCATTGTCCTCGAGCGACTGGTGATCGACCGTCACGCAAAACGGCGTGCCGATCTCATCCTGCCGTGCATAAAGTTTGCCGATACCGCCGGTGTCGTCATAAACTGCACGCATTGACCGCTGTAGGTCTTTTTGGATCTTTCTTGCCAGCTCGACTATCTCCGGTTTGTTTTTAGCCAGTGGCAGTACAGCCGCTTTGATCGGCGCCATTTCAGGCGCAAGTTTTAGGATGACACGCGTTTCGCCTTTTTCGTTCGTCCTTTCGGTATAGGCGTCCATCATCACAGCAAGAAGAGTCCGGTTGACGCCGATCGCCGGCTCGATCACGTACGGATAAAATCTTTCTTTGGTTGATTCGTCAAAATAGGAAAGATCTTCGGTAGAGTCGGTATTTATCCTCTTGCCTTCGGCATTCTCCGGTTTTTTCGAATGAACGCGAAGGTCGTAGTTGGTGCGGTTCGCTATACCCATCAGCTCGTCCCACTGCTTCCCCTCGTCCTCACGCTCGGGAAAATAACGATACAAAATATCGACGGTGCGTTCGGCATAATGCGCAAGCTCTTCCTTTGTCTGTTCGTAAAGGCTAAGGTTCGCGGCCGAAATGCCAAGGCGCTCGATCCACTTCATAAAGCCGTCGATCCATTCCTGATGCAGGCGCGGGGCGTCCTCTGCCCGACAGAAATACTCCATCTCCATCTGCTCAAACTCCCGCGTGCGAAAGATAAAATTTCCAGGCGTTACTTCGTTGCGGAATGCCTTACCAATTTGCGCGATGCCAAACGGAAGCTTTCGTCGAGATGTATTAAGCACATTGGCAAAATTGATGAAAATGCCCTGCGCGGTCTCGGGGCGCAAGTAAGCCAGGGCCATCGGATCGTCGTCGGCCGACACGGCTCCGACCGTGGTTCGAAACATTAAATTGAATGGCCGCGAATCGGTCAAATTCTTAGAGCCGCAATTTGAACAAACGGCTTTGCCATCGACAGGGTCGACCTCGAGTTTGTCCAGCCGCAGCCGCGCATTGCAATCACGGCAGTCGACCAGCGGATCGCTGAATGTCGTCTCATGGCCCGAATATTTCCAGACATTCCGATTCTGAATGATCGATGAGTCGAGACCTTCGATATCATCCCGTTCGTACACCATCCAGCTCCACCAGCTCTTTTTGATATTGTTGGCCAGTTCGACCCCGAGCGGACCATAATCCCACGACGAGCCCAGGCCGCCATAAATATCTGAAGCCGGAAACACGAACCCACGCCGTTTGGACAGTGATACTATCGTTTCAATGTTAGGTGCTGACATAATTTCGCGGGACCACTCATCCGCAGCGCTAGATCACACATTTTAGCCCCAGATGTTCTTCGAACGGCAAAAAGTCTCGGTCATTGTGCAAAAGCTCGAAACCGCTGTGAATACAGCACGTGGCTATCAATGTATCAACTGTTTTGCGGACAGTGACACCTTTTGACCGAAGGGTAATATAATTACGAGCTGCTTCGACAGCAACCTGATAGCCGCCAACCGTCACGAAGCTCGCTTGACGAAGCAATCGGGAAGTCTCGTTAAAAGCCTTTTGGTCGGTGCATCCCTGCAGTACTTCCGTTAGAACAAGATCACCGATCACGATCCGCTTTCGGCCCAAAATGAGATCAAGCTCCAGAGTTTGAAGAGTATCAAGTCCACGCAGATAGTCGATCCAAACGCTTGAATCTACAAAGATCACTTATCGACCCTCATTTCGTCCAGATCGCCTTCCCAGTAAAATTTGCCCCTCAATTTTTTGAGGCCGACCTGCTGTTTGAGCAGCAGCAACTCTTTCAGAGCAAGCTCGACAACTTCTCTTTTCGTTTTTAGCCCGGTGGCCTTTAGAGTGTCTCGGATGAGTTCGTCGTCGATCTCGATATTAGTGCGCATGATGTGTATGATCCTCAGTTTCTTACACATCATACGCGATGGGTCGAAATGCTGTCAATCTCAAGATGCTTTCGCGAGACAGTAAAAGAGGCCGCCACTGCCGGACAGCCTCCTTTTCCGGATCTCGACCCAATGATTACTCTTCGCCGCCGCCGGAAGCCTTGGCCTTCTCTTCGGCCAGGATCGCCTTGCGAGAAAGTTTGACCTTGTTGCCCTCTTTGCCGATGCACTTGACAAGGATCTGCTGACCTTCTTTCAGTTCGTCGCGGACATCTTTGACGCGGCGATCTGATATCTCGGAAATATGAAGCAGTCCGTCCAGGCCCGGCAGGATCTCGACAAAAGCGCCAAAATCGACGATCCGCGAAACCGTGCCCATATATGTTTCACCGATCTCGGCCTCCGCGGTCAGAGCCTTGATCCGGGCAACGGCCTGTTGAGCCGCGTCGCCGTCAGCGGTCGCGATAAGAACGGTACCGTCATCTGAGATGTCGATCTTTGCACCGGTCTCTTCGGTTATCGATCGGATCATCTTACCGCCCGGTCCGATCACGTCGCGGATCTTATCCGGCGAGATCATAAGGGTAATGATCCGCGGAGCATACGGCGAGATCTCTTCACGCGGTTCAGCCAGCGCCTGGTTCATAACGTCAAGGATGTGCATCCGGCCCTTTCTGGCCTGCTCCAACGCCTCTTGCAGGATCATTGCGTTTATGCCGCTTACCTTGATATCCATCTGAAGCGCCGTAATACCTTCGCTCGTCCCGGTGACTTTAAAGTCCATATCGCCGTAATGGTCTTCCGCACCGGCGATATCGGAAAGGATCGCATATCGATTGCCTTCCATTACCAGACCCATCGCGACGCCCGCGGCGGGACGCTTGATCGGAACTCCTGCATCCATCAGGCTGAGAATACCGCCGCAAACCGATGCCATCGACGACGACCCGTTCGACTCGGTGATATCTGAAACTATTCGCAACGTATAGGGAAATTCAGTCTCGTCCGGCAGGACGGCTTCGATCGCACGACGTGCCAGGTTTCCGTGGCCGGTCTCGCGACGCGACGTACCGCCGAATCGCCCCGCTTCACCCACCGAATACGGCGGAAAATTATAGTGGAGCATGAAACGGCGTTTTACTTCGCCCTTTTCAATATCATCCATGTACTGCTCATCCATCTTGGTTCCCAGTGTGGTGCTGACCATAGCCTGGGTTTCGCCGCGTGTGAAAAGAGCCGAACCATGAACGCGCGGAAGCCAGCCGACCTCACAGGTTATAGGCCTGATCTCCGAGAATTTGCGGCCGTCCGGACGACGGCGTTTTCCGAGCATGTCTTCGCGAAAGATCTTCTCTTTCAGATGTGAGAACGCTTTGCCCGCCGTCTGCCGCCTTTCAGGCTCGTCTTCAGGATAACTCTCGACCACTTCCTTCTTGAGCGCGTCGATCGCGGCGTAGCTCGACAGTTTATCTTTGCCGGTAGTATCCAGTGCGGCGCGAAGCTGCTCGCCGAATTTCTTTTCGACATCGGCGACGATCGATTCATCGAGTTGAGCGGTCACCAACTCACGCTTTGTGATCTCGAGGGCTTTAGCCAGCTCTTTTTGCCAAAGGCACAAGCGCTTGATCTCTTTGTGGGCGAGCATCAACGCCTCTACCATGATGGACTCCGACACTTCATGTGCCTCGGCCTCGACCATTACGATCGCTTCCTCAGTTCCGGCAACTATCAAGTTAAGGTCGGATTCGCGTCGTTGATCATAGGTCGGATTGACAATGTATTTGCCTTCGATCAAGCCAATGCGGACGCCGGCGATCGGCGTGGTGAAGGGAATATCTGAGAGGTACATCGCACACGACGCGCCGGTAATGGCAACAACATCCGGATCGTTGTCCGAATCAGCCGAGATCACAGTGCCGACGATCTGTGTTTCAAACCTGTATCCATCCGGAAACAGCGGCCGGACGGGCCTGTCGATCAATCGGCAGGTCAAAACCTCTTTCTCGCTTGGGCGTCCTTCGCGACGAAAATAATTACCCGGGATCCGTCCCGCTGAATAGCTGGACTCCCTGTATTCAACGGTCAAAGGGAAAAAATCCAACCCTTCCTTTGCCGTCCTGGCGCTGACCGCAGTTACAAGCAGCATCGTTTCGCCGTAACGGATCACAACTGACCCGTCTGCCTGTTTTGCGACCTTTCCGGTCTCGACGATCAATTCGCGGTCACCGACACTGATCGATTCTTTTAAATATTTTTTCTGTGACATTTGATATCCTCAAAACAAAAGCGGCAGGAGCTCAAGTCGTGAAGCCCCGCCGCCTTTGGAGTAATTGACGTATTCGTTAGTTCTCTTTTGTATGTGGCCAAATTTAGCTGTCACGTTCAGCAGCCTCCGACAAATTCTTCGCGAGAACTTCTTTTTATTGACTCGAAGCAGTCATAACCGGCAGTTTCGGGACAGCCTATTTGGCATCGGGTACACATGACCCGGATCCATTTAACGTCCTTATCGCCGGCAACTGGATCACTATCTTCTCAAGCCCAATTTCTGGATTATCTCGTGGTATTCGTTAATGTTGGTACGTTTGAGATAATCCAAAAGCTTTCGTCGCCGTGAGACCATTTTTAGGAGTCCCCGACGGGAATTGTTATCCTTTTTGTGCACCTTGAAATGTTCCGTCAGCTCCTGGATCCTTTGAGTCAAAAGCGCGACCTGAACCTGTGACGAACCGGTATCCGAACCGTGCGTCTTGTAATCACTTACGATCTTCTCTTTTACGTCTTTTACAGTTGCCATATAAAACTCGCCTATAAACGGCCTCTCCTAGCTCGCAGTGATCAGATGCATAAAG
>JBDTMQ010000405.1:0-3209 GCA_039934155.1 Acidobacteriota bacterium
GCCAGGTTTCTCCCACCGCGCGTCTTGATTCATTTCTTACTGACGGCGCTTACAGTTTTGTCGAACTTAACGGTGAGAGCCCGGCCGGTATCGCATACGCCGATTCGGCGACGGCAATTTTTGAGTCGCTGCCGGTGATGAAGAATTTCAGCCAGCGGTATAAAGTCCATGGCTTCAAAGGCGGTCCAAAGCTGCTTGAAGTACTGCTTACTTGTTACAAAGAATTTCTGGGGCGCGAGCCCGATGAAAAGCCGGTTATTGCGATCGTTGATCTAAAGGATTTGCCGACCCAGCAGGAGTTCGAGCTTTTCAGCGAGTACTTTGGGTCACAAGGTATCAATAGTGTTATATGCTCGCCGGACGAGCTCGAATTTTACGGTGGGAAGCTCTATTACCAGAGTGTCGCGATCGACATCGTCTATAAACGCCTGCTGCTGAACGAATACCTTCCGATCATGGACGAGCATCCGGCATTGCTCGATGCGTATCGTTCGGGAGCGGTCTGTATGGTCAACAGCTTTCGTGCCAAATTGGTGCATAAGAAGGCGATCTTTGCCGTTTTGACCAACGAGGACTACTCGCATCTTTTTAGCGGCGATGAACTGTCGGCGATCGCCGCCCATGTGCCGTGGACACGAAAGTTTCGGAATGAAAAAACTCTCAACCGCGGTGAGCAGATCGATCTGGTCGAATGGACCAAAAATAATTCAAGCCGCCTGGTGCTAAAGCCGAACGACGATTATGGCGGGCACGGTATTTACATAGGATGGAATTCGAGCCGAAGCGAATGGGACGATGCGATACAGTTGGCACTCTCTAATGGAGACTACCTTGTGCAGGAAAGAGTGAAAACTTCAAAGGAAGAGTTTCCTATGTTATTCGGGGTCGAAGGCAAATGGTCGATGATCGAACAGCTCGTCGACCTTGATCCACTTCTTTATAATGGTGTAGTGGGTTCGGCGTTCACGCGGCTGTCTTCGACAGAACTGGCAAATGTTTCAAGCGGCGGCGGCATGGTACCGACTTTTGTTATTTCTGAAAAATAATCCTACGGCCCGAATTCCCCGGTTGCGTTCAAAATAATGCCAAAGGCGAATAAAAATTCAAGGCTTCGAAAGCTGACCGATGAATACCTGCGTCTTGAGCATAAACTGAAGCTAGGAGGTGGGCCGGAGAAGATCGAAAAGATCCACAAGCAGGGCAAGCTGACCGCCCGCGAGCGTATCGCTTTGCTCCTGGATGAAGGCCCGTTTTCGCAAGAGATCGGTTTGCTGGTCGCTTATGATGGGTACAACGGCCAGGCCCCGGCGGCGGCGGTGATCACCACATTGGGAATGATCGCCGGTCGCGAATGTGTTGTGGTTGCGAATGACGCAACTATTAAGGCGGGGGCTTGGTATCCGGAAACGATAAAAAAGATACTTCGCGCGCAAGAGATCGCGATGCGCAACCGCGTGCCGATCGTTTATCTCGTGGATTCGGCCGGCGTCAATTTACCATATCAGGGCGGCGTTTTTCCGGGTCAATATGGTGCGGCGCGGATCTTTTATTACAATTCGATCATGCGGCATTATCTCAAAGTGCCCCAGATATCTGCCGTTATGGGAATGTGCGTCGCGGGCGGCGCCTATCTGCCAGCGTTATCTGACGTGATCCTGATGGTCGAGGGAACATCGTTTATGGGACTCGGCGGAGCAAACCTCGTTAAAGGCGCGACTGGTCAGACGATCGACAACGAAACACTTGGCGGAGCGATGACCCACAACGCGATCTCGGGCGTCGCGCATTATCGAATGAAGGACGAGAAGGAGTGCCTTGAGAAAATACGCACTCTGATCAAGGATCTGCCGCAGACGGGAAGCGCTTTCGGAGTCCCGGCTTCAGCCGGCCTTGACGCCGAGAAGGTGCCGCCTAAAAGCGGGACTCAAAACTTGTATGATCTTCTCCCCGACGATCACCGTGCGCCTTACGACATGCAAGCGGTGCTCGAGACTTTCCTGGATGGACCGGTAGATGAATTCCAAAAGGATTTCGCGCAGGAAATGATCTGTGGCACTGCACGGATCGACGGAATTCTTGTCGGAGTGATTGCAAACAGCCGCGGAATGTCGAAAGGGAAGCCGGGCACTCCGCCTCGTTTTGGTGGGATCGTTTATACCGAATCGGCCGAAAAGACCGCCTATTTTATCGATAATTGCGACAGGCATTCGACTCCGCTTCTTTTCGTACAGGATGTCTCAGGCTTCATGGTCGGAGCCGAGGCCGAACACAGCGGGATAATCCGTGCTGGGGCCCGATTTGTCGAGGCGATGGCGTGTGCCAAGGTGCCTAAGCTTGTTCTAACCATTAATCACGCTTCCGGCGCAGGTTATTACGCAATGGCCGGCCAGGGATTTGACCCGGACTTTGTCTTTACCTTGCCGACAGGTCGGATGGGCGTCATGGAAGGCGACAGCGCGGTGCAGGCGATCTTCGGAACTCAATTAGATAAACTAAAAGCCGGCGGGGATTCGCCTTTGGAAGAGTTGGAATTGGAAATGCAAAAAGTTCGCGATACTTATGATCGTGAACTCGACGCCAAGCATGCCGCGGCACGCGGCCTCGTCGATGCGATCGTTACGCCCGAGAACGTTCGTGAGAGTCTGATCCTCGCTCTGAAAACCTGCCTTAATACGTCAACGCCACATATTGGGCCGTTTGTATTGCCTTGTTCGTAGTGAGGAATATTTCAAGACTGTCCCCGGACACTGACGTTTGGCTGGTTCGTCTCTTCCTTGACTTGCGATACCCTAACGCAGGCCTTCCCGCCTTTCCGGCCATCACTATATAACCTTAAAAATTTGGTAAAATATTCGACATGAAAACGCTGATACTGTTGTTTGTTTTAGTTATCTCCGGAATCACCCATGTTTTAAGTCAAGAACGGGCGGTCGGAACATATTCGGTGAATGGAAAGCTTATCGGCATAACTAATTTGGCGGGTTTAAGTGATTGTGAGCCCCGAAGCGTGTCGGGAAAGATCAAAGATATTGATGTGTCGGACAGATCGGCTAGAATTCGAGTAAAAGAAAACAAGACCACCGTCGAGGTCGAAATACCTCTTCAGCGCATCGCCCCTGATGATCGAAAAGTTCTGTTCCACCATCTGATCACGAAAAAGGTAACACTGCGCGTGGCCGGTTATATGTGCGCTACCGGCGATGTCATTC
>JBDTMQ010000406.1:0-5750 GCA_039934155.1 Acidobacteriota bacterium
GTTCCGCCTATTAACTCGGGAAATCTGACCATCGACGACACGATGCGATCGCAAGCACCGCGCGTTACTTCATCAAAACTTTCTGGCGGTGCGATGAGATTTGCAAAACTTCTGGCCATCGCCGATACGGGCATCGCGAAGTTCGGCGCGGCACAACCGTCGATCCCGATTGCGATGTCACCGGCGGCTATCTCGGAGAACTGTGAGATGACGCCGAATATCGCTTGTTGAACGGGATGCTCCGGCTGCTCGTATGCGGCAAGATCAGATCCGACGTGTTTTGCAAGAGCAAGCATTGCGGCATGTTTTCCGGAACAGTTGTTGTGAAGCTGTGTCGCCGGTTCGCCCTCTCTGATCATCCGTTCGGCTTCCTTATCGTTGAACGGCAGGTGGACCCCGCATCGCAAATAGGCCTCGGAAAGACCGGCCTTTTCGAGCATCTGTGCGACCACCCGAACATGTATTTTCTCGCCGGAATGCGATGCGCAAGCTGTCGCGATCTCTTCGTCAGAATAACCGAACGCATCGGCGGCACCGCTTGTAAGGAACGGGATAGCCTGTAACGGTTTTGACGCCGATCGAACGAAGGCTATCGCTTCAGGGTTACCCAAACGATAGATCGTTTTACCGGAACAATCTTCAATAAACAAATGGCCGCGATGAACGGACTCGACCGTGTCACCACGCACCACTCGGGCTAAAACCACAGATTCCATAAGCTTGTTTCTAACTTCGCATTTTTCTGGCTTTTACATCTTTACGGCCGTCATCCGCCGAATTTTTCAACATCTCTCGTGCGTTTTCGCGGGCCGCATTCGTAATTCGCTCACCGGCCAGCATCCGTGCTATTTCTTCTACCCGCTGATTGTCGTCGAGCTCGTCGATGCCGATATGTGCGCGGCCATTCGACACTGTTTTTGAAACGACAAAATGTCGATCAGCCTGAGAGGCGATCTGTGGCTGATGCGTGACGCACATGACCTGCTGAGATGAGGCCAACCTTTTTAACCGTCGGCCCACCGCTTCAGCAACGCGACCGCCAATGCCCGCATCGATCTCATCAAAAACGGCAGATGTTTTATGCGAATTCCCGCCGGCTGTAGTCTTCAGCACCAGCATTAATCTTGAGGCTTCGCCGCCTGACGCAACTTTCGCCAGCGCTTTCGGCGATTCACCAGGATTGGCTGAAAAATAAAATTCGACCCGGTCGATCCCCTTGGACGAAAAACCGGTTTTGAAGGTCTGATCCTTCAACTCATCATCATCCGGGCGGTCGATCCTCACCATAAAGCGGGCTTTTTCAAGAGCGACGGAACCGAGCTCATTTTCGACCTCTTTCTCAAATTTTGCTGCCGCTTTTACGCGGATCTTGTGCAGTTCCATAGCAGCATCAAGATAAGCACTGCGATGGGCAGCGAGATCTTTCTGAAGCTCGGCCTCTCGAAATTCGGCGGTCTCGATATTTTCGAGTCGATTTTGGGCATCGGCCAGATGATCCAAAGCTGAGTGGATCGTCCCGCCGTATTTGCGCGCTATACGCGCTATCTCAGCAAGACGATTTTCGATCTCTTCGAGACGGGCCGGTGAATATTCAAGGCCATTTCGAAAGTCGCGAGTGGATATCGCAAGGTCTTCGAGCACGGCTTGAGCGTTGCGAATGGGCTCCAGATAATCGCGAAACATCGAATCATATTCGGCAAGTTCCTCGATCCGGCGAAGTCCTTTTTCAATGGTTGCTACGGTTGATTCATCGTTGTCGTAAAAAAAGTCATAAGCTTCGCTGCTGAGAGCCAATAATTTTTCGACATTGCTCAGTCGCCGTTTCTCCTCCTCTAACGACTCATTCTCGCCGGGAATAAAGGCGGCATTGCGTATCTCGTCTGCCTGAAATCTCAGGATATCGATCAGCTGCAGTTTGTCCGATTCATCCTGTTTCAAAGCTGCCAATTCCGAAAGGGTCGACGACCACCGGGAGAATGCGTCTGCAGTCCTCTGTTTATCTTCCTCGTTCCGCGCGAACCGGTCGAGCATTTCAAGGTGCGATGCCGGATCATAAAGGGCGGCCGCCTCGCCCTGGCCGTGAATATCGACGAGCAGAGGCCCGATCTTCTTAAGAAAACCTTGTGTTACCAGCTGATTATTTACAAACGCGCGATTACGGCCCGTTGCAGAAAGTTCACGACGAACGATCAATTCGTCGTCATCAGCGTCCAATTCTATGCCGCTCTCGTGCAGCATCTCGGCCATCTGTCCGTTTTTTTCGATACTGAACAGTCCCTCGATGACCGCGGAACGCTCGCCTTCTTTGATAATATCTGACGATGTACGTTCGCCGGTCAGGGCACTCAGACTATCGACGATGATCGATTTTCCCGAACCGGTCTCACCAGTAAGAAGGTTGAGGCCCGGCCCTAATTCGATCTCGAGCCGGTCGATCAGCGCGATATTATTTATTTTTAGCAGGCTTAGCATCTTGAAAATGCGGTATGAGATCGAAGCGGCGCGGATCACTTCGCGGGCACGGTGCCCGCGCCCTTTATCCATTTTCCGTCGGCAAATACAGCGTCGGGCTGAGGCAATTCTTTCGGGTCGGCGGCATTCAGATCGACCTTTCTGCTTATTCGGAAAAAGAAAAGCTCCGACGTCGAACCTGGTTTTAGAGACCGATCACGGCTCGTGATCATAAATCCGGACGCGTCATATTCATTAAGTCCCACCCCGCCTGATAAGTCACCGATCTTGCGAACTGTGACAGGCGACACTAGTTCTGCCCGGCGTCGCTCGATATTTACGCCTATATCGACAACGGCCGTCGATCCCGCCGGTTCAGCAGCTGCAACTGTTGCATTTCGAAAAACAAAATTGTAGAGTCGGCCGCTCGAATTTTCGGGAATGCGGTCGTAATTTGTGGCTATAAATGTCTTTTCGCTGCCGTCGGCCAGCGATCTAAGCGCCGTCACGATGGCAATGAAATTCATTTTGACGAAAAACATTTCGTCCTTGCCATTGATGGTGCCTGTTTCGATCAAGATAGCCGGCGTTCCCCAGGCCGAAAAATTATCGCCAAATGCGGTAGGGGAAAACTCATCGTCATAACGGCCGATATGGCCGGGCATGTAAGTAGCGATCGCGTCGTTCATTCCGGAAACCAGCCGTCGGTTGCGCTCATGTCCGCTGCTCGGCGTCTTTGCCGCATCTCCGTAAACGACCAAAAATGAGATACCTGCTTGCTTTGCGGTATCGCCGACGGTAGTAAGGCTATTTTGATTGTGCAGATTAAAGCCAATATCGGGCGACCATTCATCCCTTAGCCTTTTTAGCAGACGGGCTTCAGGCGTTTTCAAATCAACGGCGTCTCGATTTATGTCGATTCCCTGCAAATTCCGGCGGACGTATGCTTCGGCGCCGTCAGGATTCAGCATTGGGACGGCACGTATCGTCATCGTCGACGCAATGCGCTTTACCCAATCCTTCCCTCGATCTTTTTGAAACACCTCAAAAATATCGATCAACGCAGAGGTCGCTGTCGGCTCGTCGCCATGCATTTGCGACCACAAAAAAACTTTTAGCGGTCCGCTGCCGAATTCCATCTGATAAATTTCCCGATTCGCGTTACTGCGACCGACTTCAACGATGTTTATGCCGCTCGCTTTCAGATGGTTAAGATATTTTTGCAGATCTTTGTGGCGAACGTTTGATGGCTGCATGTTTGAAACATGTTCTTTATCCCAGATCGATGCAAGCTCGGCGGGCGTTTGCGCATTCGTGTTCATTGACTGTAGTAACAGCACAAAAATTACGAGAATTACTGACTTCATATAAGACTAAGATAAAACGCTTTTGTCGGTCACGGCAAGTTACGCAGGACGCGCAGTATCTCGCCCACGCTCCAGGCCTGAGCCGGGCAGCCGCGCGGTTTATGGGGCGGATCGCCGTCAAATATCTCAGAGATCTGACCGACGCCGGCGACACAGAGTGCCTTTTCAAATTCACCGATTATTTGTATTACACGTTCAACATTTTCAGGAAAAACCCGCCGATACGCATCAACGAACTGGCCGATCAGCCATGGCCAAACAGTCCCCTGGTGATACGAAGAATCTCTCTTGAAGGGCGAACCGATGTACACCGAAACGTAGGCCGGGTCGTGCGGCGAGAGTGTTCTCAAGCCGTAGGGAGTCAATAGCTCGCGTTCGACCTTTTCGACCACTGCCCGCGACATCGATTCATCAAGCATCGAGTAGTGGAGCGAAACCGCCAATATCTGATTGGGCCTAACGGCAGGATCCCGTGTTCCGTTTTCCAGTACGTCGAAAAGGCAATTGCCATCCTCATTCCAAAATACGGCGTTAAAGCTCATTTTTGCCAGGTCTGCCATCGCGCGGAATTTAGACACATCCATGTCATCCCCCGACCGCCCCGCAAGATCTTCCATGATCCGAAGTGCGTTATACCAGAGTGCCTGTATCTCGACCGCTTTACCGGTTCGCGGAGTGATCACCTGACCGTCGACCTTTGCATCCATCCACGTGAGTTGTTCGCCTGGTTCGCCGGCATAGACCAGGCCGTCAGTATCAACGTGAATGTTGTAGCGGGTGCCGCGCAAATGCCAGGCAATAATGTCGACAAGTGCGGGATATAGCTGGTCGAGGACGAATTGATGGTCTTCTGTTTTCTCGGCGTATGAACGGATCGCTTCGAAATACCAAAGCGTTGCATCGACCGTATTGTACTCGGCATCGGCTCCCTGATCAGGAAATCGGTTCGGCAGCATCCCCTGCGAAATATGTTTTGAATATTCTAGCAGTATTTGCCGGGCCACATCCGGGCGATCTGCCGCGAGGGTGAGGCCGTTCAATGCGATCATTGTATCTCGTCCCCAATCCGAGAACCACGGATAGCCGGCGATTATGGTACTGCCTTCGCCGCGGGCCACGATGAACTGGTCGGCGGCCAGGATGAGCTGTCGCTCGAATTCGTTTCGCGGCTTAGGCGTCATAAAAATGGATTCGCGCCGCTTGACCTCCTGAGCCTCAAGCTTTGCAGCGTTGACGTGATCCGTCTCATGCGTCGAAATAACGACAGAGGCGGGCTTTGCCATATCGAATGTAAGTGAAAATGGCTGAAAAAGATCTTCGTGACAGTCAAAGCCCCGTTCCTGTTCGATCGCATACTCAAAATTTCTATACCAGTAACCCGTCTTGCGGACTACTCCCGGCGAATGCGTGAAAAAGATCTCCGGTTCGTTGGCATATGGGCGCATGCGTACGACATCTCCCCGGGATTCAAAGCCGCCGCTGAAATTTGGATCTTCGTGCTGAAGATGGTGGTAGTCAACGCAAGAAAGCAGCGGGCGAACTTCGAGAAATACCTTATCTGATCGCGATAATGTTTTGGTGTTCAGGATGTAGCGGGTCACCGTGGCATTTTCGCCATACGGCATAAAGATCTTTTTAACAAGAACATGTCCGTTAACGTTAAACTCCCACACGGGAAACGGATCCAGCCCGAACGACCTCAAAAACCGGTAGCCGTCCGGGAAAATTCGGCCGGGATATCTGTTTGATGAAAGCTCAAAACTTGTGCCCTCGATCAACAGCGTTTCCTCACATTTATTAACGGTTGTGAAGCGCCCCAGCGGCGGCAGCGTTGCGGCTGTCAGTAGAGCATGATACCGGCGTGAGTTTGCGCCTGAGATCGTGCCTGAGCCAAATCCTCCGATCCCATTCGTCTCGAGCCACTCGAGGCCG
>JBDTMQ010000407.1:0-3008 GCA_039934155.1 Acidobacteriota bacterium
ACGCCAATGTATCTTACAGTGCGCGAGTAGGCAAACTGAAGGACAATAGAATTGCCGTTTGGGATGTTTTGAGCGCATGCGAACGCGAAGGGGCTGACGACAAACGAATAAGGAATCCTGCGGCCAACGATTTCGAAAAATTCTTCCAAAAATATCGACGGATAGAGAAAATCGTTTTGAACGGTCGAAAAGCGGAGGAGCTATTTCGGACGCTGTTACTCAGATGCCAACATCTTCCCTGTATTGCGCGTGTCCACGCGCCTTCGACCAGCCCCGCGAATGCAGGAATGACGTTTGAAGATAAGGTTCTTGCCTGGAATGCGGCGCTAGACTGATCACTCCATCTCACTTTCGTCGATATCAAAATTGGCATAGACCTTTTGGACGTCGTCGTTGTCGTCGAGGGCGTCGTAGAGTTTTAGCATTGTCTTGGCGTCGCCGCCTTCGAGTTTGATGTAGTTTTGCGGGACCATCGAAACTTCGGCGGCCTGGGGTTCGATTCCGGCTTTTTTGATAGCGTCGCTGACGGCTTCGAAATTGTCTGGCGTGGTGAATATCTCAAAAACATCGCCCTCGTCCTGCATATCGTCGGCGCCGGCCTCAATGGCGATCTCAAACAGCTCGTCTTCGCCTTTTGCGGCTTTATCGACGACGATATAACCCTTTTTGTCGAACATCCACCCGACCGAGCCCGCCTCGCCCATGTTGCCGCCGTTCTTTGAAAAAATGTGGCGTATCTCGGCGACCGTACGGTTGCGATTGTCGGTCATCGCCTCGACCATAACGGCGACACCGTTGGGACCGTACCCTTCGTAAACGACCTCATCGTAATTAGCCCCTTCGCCCTCACCCAGGCCGCGTTTTATTGCGCGGTCGATGGTATCGTTGGGCATATTCTGGGCCTTGGCGTCAGTGATCGCCTTGCGAAGCCTCGCATTAGAGTCGGGGTCGCCAGAGCCGCCGGTCCTGGTCGCGACCGTGATCTCTTTGATCATCTTGGTAAAGATCTTGCCGCGTTTTGCGTCAAGCGCTCCCTTTTTATGCTTGATCGTGTGCCACTTTGAATGTCCTGACATTTGTTGCGATTATTCCTCGAATTTTGATCGACCTGCTGCACCGCGACCGCGGTCTTCGCCAAGAGCGACGCCGTTTTCCCGCCTGGATTTACCGAATCTGCAATATATCACGCTAGGATTTAGCCTGTAAAATACTGTCGATTTTTTCACGCGAAACGCGTAGGCTGACCCGCTTTGTCCGCGACGAATGACCGGCAACGATCGCGATGCAGTTCTTTGCAGTATCAAGCGCGCGGGCGAGTACGGCGATCAGCTCGTCATTTGCGGCGCCGTCGACGGGCGGTGCGGCGATCTTTATTTTTAGAGCGCCATCGTGTTCGCCGACTATGGCGCTGCGGCCCGCACGCGGAATGACCCTGACCTTGATGATAAACTTTCCATCTTTTTCATCGATCTTCAGCATTGGCGCATGCGTGCCGGCGAGTCAAAAGACCAGTGCGTTCAATACCACCGACTGAAGCAATCCGATCACGATCAGAACGACCATCGCTGAAATATCGAACATTCCGATCGGCGGTATCAGTTTCTGGACCGGCACCATTATCGGATCGGTCACGCGCTGTACGAACGCAAGGAAAGTATTTCTGTGATAAACGAACCACGAAGAGATGAACCGTATGAAAATAAAAAGCACGAGAATGCTCAGCAAGCCGTAGATGATAAAACCTATGAACATCTTCGGGTTGCCCGTCGCCACGCCCGCAAACAGCCCGTCGATGACAAAAAATGTGTTGCCGATTATCTGGCTTGCAAAATAGGTGAGCACCAGGCCGATAAAGATCGTTACCAACGGGGCGAGCCTGACGTCGACCCTGAAATTAGCTAAAAACCGTGCGGCCGGATAAACGAAACGCTCGGTCAGCTTGCGTATCCTGAATCCGAACCGGCCGACCTTACCGAAGGGATTCGGATCGGCATAGTTAAATATCAGTCTTAGCAGCATAGAGACCAGAAAAATAAGGAACGCCGACCAGAGCGTGATCCATACATATGGATAAACGACAGTTGAAAGATAGCCCGCAAAATTCATCTCTTCTTTTCCCGTTCGCCAAAGATCGCCGTCCCGATGCGAATAAGCGTCGCACCCTCTTCGACCGCGACCTCAAGATCATGGCTCATTCCCATCGAAAGCTCGCCCGCCCCGCCGCGAAACGCGCCCTCGTCCGCAAGCCGACGGCCGATATCCGCAAGGCGTCTAAAGAACGGCCTTGTATCCTCGGCATTGTCAAAATAAGGCGGCAAGACCATCAGGCCATCGAATCTAAGATATTTGCAGCGTTTTAAAAATTCGAAGAGTACCGGCAGATCGCGCTCGGCAATACCTGACTTTGTGCTTTCGCCGGCAATGTCGACCTGCACCAGGATGGGCAGTACGGCACGCGATTCCTCATCACAAATACGCTCGAGCCGCGATGCCAGCTCGACCGAATCTACCGAATGGATCAGGTCAAAGAGCTGGATCGCCTTTCGGGCCTTGTTCTTTTGCAGGCTGCCGATCAGATGCCATTCAGCCGAGGTTCGACCGACCTCAGGTATTTTCGACTCGGCCTCTTGCACCTTGTTCTCGCCAAAGACGGCGAGGCCCTCTTTGATAGCCTGGCGGATCGCCGACGCCGGATGGGTTTTGCTTACGGCGACGAGCTTGATCGAATCAGGGCGCCGTCCGGCACGCTTCGCCGCTGCGTCAATACGCTCGCGCACGCTTCGCAAATTTGCACGCAGTCCTTTTGCCACAGCTTTAATATATCAAAACATTTCATGATCGGCCGCCCAGCTGTTGGCAAATCCGCTAGCCCGTCGTTACCGCGATTGGCCAATCCCGCGGTGCATTCTTGAATTCCACGCCGCAAATCCTTATCATAAATAGTTTGGCACGTGCGGACGTGGCGGAACTGGTAGACGCGCAGGTCTCAGAAGCCTGTTGCCGCAAGG
>JBDTMQ010000408.1:0-23417 GCA_039934155.1 Acidobacteriota bacterium
AGTATCGCTCACGCCGACTAAGGCAATGGACGGCAGTATCGAGGAAAACCCACCCGTTCGTGTTTACGATACCAGCGGTCCCTGGACCGACCCCAAGCAAAAACACAACGTTCGCGACGGCCTGCCGGCACATCGGCGTGAGTGGATCGTTGCCCGCGGCGATATCGAAGAATACGAGGGCCGCGAAGTCCTCCCGCAGGACAACGGCTATCTGACAAGGGGTGCGGAAGAGTTCGCAATGCGGAAGCCCGCGCGTGAGCAAGGGCATAATGCTGACGGCCGGCTTGAAGATTTCCCGGGCCTTCGCCGCGCACCGCTTAGGGCAAAGCACGGACACTGCGTCACTCAAATGCACTTTGCTCGAAAAGGCATTATCACACCAGAGATGGAGTTCGTTGCGGTGCGTGAGAACCTCGGCCGCGAACGGAACGAGGACGTTCTCGTCCGCCTGTCTGAAAAAAGCGACCGCAGCTCACTCAACCACCAGCACAAAGGCCAATCCTTCGGTGCCGCAATTCCCGAATTTGTCACTCCCGAATTCGTTCGGGACGAGGTAGCCCGCGGTCGCGCGATCATTCCCGCGAACGTCAACCATCCAGAATCGGAACCGATGATCATCGGGCGGAACTTCCTGGTGAAGATCAACGCCAACATCGGCAATTCAGCTATCGCGTCAAGCATTGAGGAAGAGGTCGAGAAAATGCGTTGGTCCACATTGTGGGGCGCGGACACGGTGATGGACCTATCGACGGGGAAGAACATCCACGCAACGCGCGAATGGATATTGAGAAACTCGCCTGTCCCGATCGGCACCGTCCCGATCTACCAGGCCCTCGAAAAAGTTAACGGTAAAGCGGAAGAGCTGACGTGGGAGGTCTATCGCGACACACTGATCGAACAGGCCGAGCAAGGCGTCGACTATTTCACCATCCACGCCGGCGTTCGCCTGCGTTACATTCCTCTGACGGCGAAACGTACGACCGGCATCGTCTCTCGCGGCGGTTCGATAATGGCAAAATGGTGTCTTGCTCATCACGAAGAGAGCTTCCTCTACACCCGCTTCCGCGAGATCTGCGAGATCATGCGCACGTATGATGTCAGTTTCAGCCTCGGTGACGGCCTTCGGCCGGGAAGTATCGCGGATGCTAACGATGAGGCTCAATTTGCCGAGCTCGACACACTTGGCGAGCTGACAAAGATCGCCTGGGAAATGGAATGTCAGACGATGATCGAAGGCCCCGGCCACGTGCCGATGCACCTTATTAAAGAGAATATGGACAAGCAGCTCGAGGTCTGCGGCGAAGCCCCGTTCTACACGCTGGGCCCGCTTACCACCGACATCGCCCCCGGATACGACCACATCACCTCGGGCATCGGAGCAGCGATGATCGGCTGGTTCGGCACCGCGATGCTGTGCTACGTCACGCCGAAGGAGCACTTGGGCCTGCCGAACAAGCAGGACGTGAAAGAAGGCGTGATCACCTACAAACTCGCCGCCCACGCCGCCGACCTCGCGAAAGGGCACCCTGGTGCGCAGTATCGCGACAACGCTCTCTCGAAGGCTCGCTTCGAGTTCCGTTGGGAAGATCAATTTAACCTCGGGCTCGACCCGGAAAAGGCGAAAGAGTTTCACGACGAAACCTTACCGGCGGAAGGCGCCAAGCTCGCACACTTCTGCTCAATGTGCGGTCCTCATTTCTGCTCGATGAAGATCACGCAGGACGTTCGCGAATATGCCGAAAAGCACGGCGTCGAGGCAGAAAAGGCTTTAGCCGTAGGGATGACCGAAAAGGCACAGGAATTTGTTGCTGGAGGCGCCGAGATCTACAAAAACCAGTCGTCGCCTGCAGAGATCGAAATGCAGGAAACGTCGGCTGTCGATCCCCGATAGATGGGAAATCTCGCACGTTTTGACCTCGCCCGCTATGCATCCGTCTATGATCTAGGCGCGCTTGTTGAGACCGGTACGTTTCGGGGGCACGGCGTGAGAGCCGCCTTGGCGGCCGGTTTTGAACAAATAATCTCGATCGAGATAGTCGAACAGTATTTTGACGAGAACACTGAAAGATTTAAGGACTTTCCCAACGTTGAGATCCTCGAAGGCCACAGCGCAGATGTACTAGACCAGGTCGCAGAAGGTATCGAAGGCAATGTTTTATTTTGGCTCGATGCACATTTTCCTGGTGCCGACGGCGGCGTAGCAGGGTTTAATGCTGTAGCGGACGAATCAGTCAGATGCCCGCTGGAAAAAGAGCTTGAAGCGATACGGCTGCACAGACCGGACAGAAACGATGTTTTTTTGATCGACGATCTGCGGCTGTACGAACCCGGCAATTATGAAGAAGGAAACCTGCCGGAAGAGATCAGGCCGCCAAACGAGAGAGGCATCGGGTTTGCTTCCGAACTTTTTGGTGAAACTCACCATCTGGTCAGGCTGCTATACGACCAGGGTTACCTGCTGATCCTTCCGAAAACCGACCTGCCGAAAATATACGTCCGCCGTACCCTTGCCGAAGCGATGGCGCACGGTGAATGATCATCGAAAAACGCCGGATTTGACCCAGCCCGGCCGTTCCATCACGCCATTTCTGGCCTCCAGCGCGAAACCAGCCGCGGAGTCACAGTTCAAAACGCTTTGCGAACCCGGCAGAGCGGCCATTCCGGCATCTGTCACCCAACCTTTGGCAAAATGTCCGTTCGCTCCGCCGGTCTCAACAAAATGACGCAGCTCATGGATCATCACGAAAGCCGCGAAATCCTGAATACCGGTTGCAAAATACGATCCTCGGCGAAACCGTATCTTTCCTGTCGGATCCTTTTTGTTGAAAAAGCCGCCCAGGCGAGCAAATGCGACCGTCGAGATGCCCTCGCCGCTGTCGTCAGTATCGAGTGAAAAGAATTCGTCGGGCCGATCGACAACGTTCAGCATAAATCCGTAGATATTGTGCAGATTCTGCAGGACAGCCGTCCTTGTGTTCTGAAACGTGCTGGCCTTAAAATGTCGTTCCAGCAAGTCGACGCCTGTGGTTATGCCGTTGGATTGCATTCCTAGTGTTATGTATTGGCGGGCGGCTTCGATACAGGACCGTGTATGCGGCAGATGCTGAAGCATTCCTGCAAGCAGCCAGTCATCAACGGTCAAGCTCAAGGGCAAGTGGGGAAATGTGTTGCGGTTACGCAGCTCGTTAAGTTTCTTTATTGTCTGTTTTCCGGGCTCGATCCTGCCGTCACAGCCCTGCCAGCCAAAATGCTTACGCTGAAAATCCTGTATCGCCTTGATCGTCTTCGGCCCACAGAGGCCGTCTATCTTTAACTGTGGCGAGGGCCCGCCGTCTATCGGCGCGACCTGATCCAGCCCATACTGAATGTTGAAAACATCGTCATATTTGTTTGGCGAAGCAATGCCGACCGGCGCCGTTATGGTAATATCTCCCTCAGGTCGGCGGACGTCTCCCGCATTACCGGAACCCGTTTTTTCAGGTCCGATCTTGCATCCGCCATCGTCAAGCATAAACGCACATTCATTGCCCATAAGCCACGTTGCCATCCTCTCATATAGACGAAAGTGTATATGCCTGTTTGCGAAGAGATCAGGCTAATTCTTGTCAAGAGTGACGTTGCTGCGTGTCAGGATAACACGAGGCGCGGGATGGCCGCTTGTAAGTTGATAAGAATCTTTTGGTAAAATAAACTTTTATCGTGGCAACTGTCCCGACCGATATACCAGATCAAATACCGAACGATCAAGCCGCCGAACCCATTGGCCGCCCAACCGTCGGGATGACCACAAAGGTCGTCAAGGGCTCGCTTTGGACGATCGGCGGCCAGGTTGCTCCAATGGCTGTTTCGTTAGTCGCCATTCCCTTTGTTATCCGAATGCTTGGCAGCGAAGGGTATGGAGTGCTTATTCTTATTGCCCTTATTCCAAATTATTTTCTTTTCGCTGACCTTGGCATGAACCTTGCTTCAACCAAGTTCGGAGCTGAAGCGTATGCCGAGGGCGACGTCGATCGCGAAGGACGTATCGTTAGGACCGCAGCACTGATTGCGTTAATCGCATCATTGCCTTTTGCGATCTTGATCGCTGCTGCAGCTGACCCCATCATATCGATATTCAACGTTCCAGAAAATTTTCGGGCAGAGGCGGTGCTAGGTTTAAGAATTGCGTCGGTAACCCTGGTAATTAACTTTCTGAATACGACATTCAACAGTCCGCAGCTTGTCAGGCTCCGAATGGATCTGAACACGTTCGTTAATTCTGGATTCAGGATCGTGGGTATAGTTTCGACACCATTTGTGATCTATTTCGGAGGGGGAATTGACGGGGCCATATTTGTGCTGTTAATCATCAGCATTTTGACACTGATAGGTCATCTATATGTTTCTCGCCGCCTTTTGCCGAACCTTATTGCTCCGTCTTTAGATAAAAATTCGATCAGGTCCATGCTCAAATTTGGCGGTGGATTCGTAGGGGGGGCAATAGTTGCTTTATTTCTCGGGAATCTCGATAAAGGCCTTTTGTCGAAAATGGTTTCGGTTCGCTCGCTTGCGTATTATACCGTTGCTTTTACCCTTGCTGGAATGCTTACGATGTTTGCGAATTCAATGGCTCAATCGCTTATTCCAGCTTTTTCACAGCTGCAAAGAACCGATGATCGATTACAACTTCAGGCACTGTATGCGCGAGGCATCAGGTTGACAGTTGTGTGGTTGATCCCGGCATTGGTTTGCCTTTCCGTTGTAGCAATGCCATTTTTCAGGGTTTGGGCCGGTGAGAGTTTTGCTCACGAGAGTACACCGATATTTTATCTACTTTTGCTTGGTATCCTCTTCAATATTCCGGCCTATATTCCTTACGCCGCGATACTTGCCTCGGGCCGAACCGAAATATTTGCTAAGATATGTATAATTCAGCTGATCCCATACATTTTCCTGATCGTTATTCTCACTCACTATTTTGGGGCGATCGGTACCGCCACCGCATGGAGTATTCGAATGCTCGGCGATGCGACGTTGATGTATACAATGGCAAGAAGGATCCTGGGTGTTTCCAATACAAGAAATCAAATTATCGGGCTTGCTCTGGGTGCCGCCATAATGGCCCCGCCATTTCTACTAAATCTGTATTTGGAAGAAATTAGCTGGATCGTTATATCAGTGTTGGTGATTTCTGGGGCCGGTTATAATTTATTTGTCTGGAAGGTCATACTTCAAATCGAAGAGACGGCCTGGGTGAAGGCAAAACTCGTATATTTGTTGCGGCGGTTCTATGCATAGTTTGAAACCCAAAATAACCCAGCCGGTCGTTTCGGTTGTGATTCCGGTGTTTAACGCCGAACGCTACGTGGCAGAAGCGATTCAAAGCGTTTTGTATCAGACAATGCGAGAGATTGAACTTTTGATAATCGATGATGGTTCGACGGATAATTCAGCTCAGGTCATCGAACATGTAATCGGCGAAAATACTGATCGCCCGATTGCATTTATTACCCGCGAAAACCGCGGCGTTTCCCGCACTCTAAATGAAGGCCTCAAGAGAGCGAAAGGAAGATATTTTGCTTACCTTGGAGCTGACGATATTTGGAGCCGGAAACGGCTTGAACTTCAGGTCACGGAACTTGAACGAACAGGTTTTGGCGCGGCTTATTCAGATTGTTGGGTAATGGATTCGGACGGCAAGATCCTGAGCCGTTACGGCATGCAATACAACTATAAGGGCGGACTTATATACGAAGATCTGGTGTGGCTTCGGTTCGCACCAGCATCTCCGACCGGCCTTTTTCGCCGAGAGGCGATCATAAACGCCGGCGCATTTAACGAAGAACACGAAGCCGAAGATCACGATGCTTGGATTCGCCTCGCTCGCAAATACCCGATCGCATACATCGACCAGCCTTTGGCCTTCTATCGCGTCCACCAATCAAGTCTCTCTAGCGACTTGGGACATGCATACAGATACTCCGTTCAAGTTTTTGAGTCAACGCTTAAAAATGACCCTGATCTCTTGAAATACAGGAAGAAGATGGCTTCGATCATCGAAGCAGATCAGGCGGGTGCATATTACGAAAAGTTGCGGCTATCAGAAGCACGAAGATTCGCTTTTCGTGCTCTTCTAATGGATCCATTTAGTTTTATGGCGTGGCGGACATTAATTTTCAGTATTCTGGGACGACGAATGATCCGTTTCGTTCGCGATCGAAAGCGAATGGCCATCGCGAACAAAGCACGCCTCACTTTTGATACAATCATAGATTAGGTATTGATGATCAAATCTCTTGTATACAAGGCGGTCGATACGGCGACATTTGGCCGCGGGATCAGAAAGAACATTGGCGGAGCGGCTCTATGGCTTCCGTCGCGTCTAAGCCGATTCTACACGTCGGATTATGAGCCCGAAACTGTCTCATTCCTTAGAGATACCTTGAAGGTTGGGCAAAGTTTTATCGACATTGGTGCTCACATTGGGCTTTTCAGCGTTCTTGCAGGAAAACTCGTGGGTGAAACGGGAAAGGTAATAAGTTTTGAACCGACGGAAATTTCCCGCGAGGCGCTAAAGGACGTCATCGCCGCAAATCGACTTGAGAACATAATCGAGGTCCGGTCCGAGGCAGTAAGCGACCGATGTGGCACATCCCTTTTTTTTGATTCGGGCAAGACAATGTCGGTAACGAACTCGCTGGTCGAGAACGAGTCAAACGAACGATCGATCGATGTTAAAACCGTGACTCTGGATAGTGTCGTCGCAAATTCAAAACTAGAACCCGACTGTATCAAAATAGATGTTGAGGGCGCTGAACTTGCAGTTCTGCTCGGCGCTGAAGAAATTTTTCGCCGATTTCGGCCTAAAGCAAGGTTGGCCGTTCACCCACCGTTTTTTAAGAACATTGAGGAGGAGATGAGCGGGATCTGGAAATTCACGAAGGATTATGGGTATGACGTTACAAATGAGGGAAAACCGGTTAGCCGTGATTGGTTTCTTGCCCAGCGAAGGTTCTTTGATGTCAATCTTTTGCCGAATTGACAAAAAGGCAGAAGACGAATTCTCGTGAAATAGAAAAGGGTTGAAAGCTATCAGAAACTTAGGTTACAGGACGCTTGTATATCCCACTTGCGGCAAAGTCTGTCGGAAACATATGGGTGGAGAAATTATGAATTACCAGCTCAACTGCGATCCGATCGAAAATGTCCGAGCTTTCAACGAAATCCGGAGTCTAAAGCGCTCGTTCTCATGGAGCGGCGAAATAGATAGTAATGTCTATTGGGTTGGGCTAAACGAGCCTTATGTCATCTAATTGCACTCCCCTCGTCAGTGTTGTAATTCCTCTCTTCAATACTGAGCTCTATATTGCCGAGGCAATTTGCAGCGTTTTGCATCAAACTTATGACAATCTTGAATTGATAATTATCGACGACGGCTCGACGGACAGTAGTGCTGAGGTTGTAAGGTCACTTATTGAATCTGAAAAAGCAAAAAATGTTCAATTTATTTCGCGTGAGAATAGAGGGATGTGCCGAACCCTCAATGACGGTATGGCTATTGCTAAAGGCAAATATTTTGCCTATTTAGGCTCAGATGACATGTGGCGGTTAGATAAGATCGAACTTCAGGTCGGAGAACTCGAAAAAGCCGAAAGCGCGGCAGCATTTTCTGATTGCATGGTGATCGATTCATTTGGAAAGTTTATGAGTTGTCTTGGTAACCAGTTTCCGTATCGCGGCGGAAATATTTATGAGGACCTCATTTGGTTCAGTTTCCAGCCTGCTTCGCCGACAAATTTATTTCGTCGAGATGTGCTTGAATTGGTTGGTCGATTTAATGAAGATCAACACTGGGAGGATAGAGATCTCTGGCTGAGAATAGCCAAAGATTACGAAATCTCGTACATTGACCTGCCGTTGGCAATGTACCGTGTCCATGGGAAAAACGGCAGCCTTATGAATTTGGAGGTTATGTACGCATATTCCCATCAGGTCCTTGATGCGGCTGTTAAGAGAGATCCGGCACTTATGCCATTTTTGCCGAGAATGCGTGCCGATATTGACGCATTTCAGGCAGGTGCATATGTCGAAGCGCTGAAAATGAAAGAAGCTCGCCGATATGCATATAGATCGTTGTGGCGGCGACCGTTAAGCTGGCTGGCTTGGCGCTCGCTCCTCCTCAGTCTTGCCGGCAAATCGATTGTTTTGAAGATCCGCAATAGGCGACGTGAAGCAACAAAAAAAAGATCCGTGTTCAATGGGAATTGATGCGCGACCTTTGTGATTATGGATGAAAAATATTTACCGAAATCTTCCAAATTTATTTCGGGCCTGTAAATTGGCCCATTCCATAATTGTGAATGTCTGAATCCTACAAATGTCGATATCAAAAAAACTAAAATTAGGCATTTATGAATTCGTCGACCCATTTACATTTGGCCGAGGAATAAAGAGAAATTTCGGTGGCGAGATACTACGATTTCCCCTCGTTGGAGTCGGTTTTTTGCATCAAACTACTAACCTAAAACATTTAGTTTTTGCATAAGTATCTTAAACCGGGTGACACTTTTCTTGACGTAGGTGCTCATATTGGCATATTCAGCGTTACTGCAGCCCGACGAGTTGGCGCGACTGGGAAAGTTTTAAGCTTTGAGCTAACTCCGTATACACGTCAAGTGTTACAGGAAATGGTTGATTTAGATGGGTATTCTAAAAGAGTAGTTGTACGAGCTGAAGCGATTTCGTCGAAAGTGGGAACTGCAAGGTTCTTCGACATGGGCGACACTATTTCGGTAATGAATTCTCTTGTGCGGCACGGTGAGTTCAAGGGTGAATTTGAGGTTGATACTATCTCGTTGGACGAATTCGTTTAAGCAAACTCATTAATTCCCGATTGTATTAAGATCGATGTTGAGGGTGGGGAGCTCGATCTTCTCATGGGGCCGCAAGAATTTTTGAAGAATTTCGACCATGTTGCTTGTTATCGCTCCACCCGGCTTTTTTGCCCCCACGGGCGAGAAACTCTAGTAGAGATCTGGAATTTTATTTTAAACTTCCGTTACGGGATTGTTTTTGATGATGACGTCGTCGAACAAAAATAGTTTTGCGAACAATCCGAGTTATTCGACGTTATCCTTCTGCCGAGATAAATGTTTTTGATCGGAATCATGGTGGGTCATGAGTTTTACTTTATTTATTTGGCTGTTGTCGAAAAAGGCTTGAATCAGAATATTGAAGATGCGGGTTTTCCATTTCATTTCTTACTCAGCTGACGTAAATTATCTTGAAAATCTTGGAAAGGGACTCTCGCGAAATGGCATACATTTTTCTTGTGCGACCTTGTTTGGCAGCGGTGCCGAAAGACCAGGTTGGATGGTGGATCTTGACAACGCGAATTACTATTGTCTGAATGCCCACTCACGTCGAGCATTCCCGTTGGCGGTATTGAAACTGGCCCGGATACTTAGACGATTAAAGCCCGATATAGTGCACACTCATTTATACGAGGCAAGCTTGATTGGACTTCTCGCCGCGAAGGCCTCTCAGGTGCCGCTCACTGTCATGACGCGTCATCATTCTGATCAGGCGCATATGGCAGGAAATCGACTGGCAATTGCCGTTGATCGATTTGAAGCTCGAATTGCTCATCAAGTAATTGTTCCTTCATTTGCAACTCAAAACTTTCTTATCGAAAAGGATAAAGTTGAGCCTACAAAAGTTTCAGTTATCCATTTGGGATTTGATTTTGATAAATTTTCGTCATCCGAATCCGATAGGTTACGAGTTCGAAAGTTCTTTTCATTATCGGAGAAGGACTTTGTAATTGGAAATTTCGGAAACTTCTATCCAACTAAAGGACATAGGTTTTTGATTTCAGCAGCACGTGAGATATTGGACCATATTCCGAATTTAAAGCTTCTGTTTGTTGGAGACGGAGGAGCAATCACCGAATTGAAACAGCAAATAAAACAGTTTGGGCTTGAGAAGCAGGTGATATTCGCTGGAAATCGGACAGATGTTCCGGGCTGCATGAATGCAGTTGATGTCGTTGTACATCCTTCACTATCCGAGGCGTTTTCACAAGTTATCGTTGAGGCCATGGCTGTTGGAACGCCGCTTATTTCCACGGATGTTGGTGGAGCAAGAGAAGTTATAAGTCATGGCGAAAATGCGATCTTGATTAGGCCCGGCAACTCGGGTGATATCGTAAGATCGGTGAAGAGAATTTATATGAATCGGAGTTTTGCATCCGAGATTGCTGCTGTGGGTCAACAGAGCGTGCGGGAGAGATTCACTATTGACAAGATGTTGCGCGCGCATATTCGGAATTACGAAACATGGCTATCTCGCCGCAAATGATCGACCGGCTCTTGACAGAAAAAAACTATGATTACCCAAATTAATATTCGATAGGCACCGATGCAAGGTGCCAGTGTTTTAGGTAAGACATCTGCCTAAAACAACGAACGGATGCAGTGATACACGCTATAGGAAGCGACTAATTATGAGTAAGCCAGTCTACGTTCTTGGTGTTAGTGGGAAATATAATCAAAGCGGCTCCGCCGACGCCCATCATCCAGCTGCGGCTCTTTTGAGAGACGGAGAAATTGTTCCATATCTCATAGTCGTATATTGGTTGACATCTAGTTACGGTATCGTGGGAGCCGCTATTGCGTGGAGCATGCGCGTGGCGTTTGACGGAATCGCATTCTTTGTTCTTGCAAAACGAAACGCCAGTGTTGGGTTACAGCTAAAGGGTGGCAAGATAGCATTAGTGTCTTTCGGAGTCTTTCTTTATGTTCCGCTCGTTCTCGATCTTGTCTTGTCTGGCGGTTCAATGTCGATCACCTCTATTGTCCTTTTTCTTATTGCCACATTATCCTATTCTGTAATCGTTTGGCGCGGAATTCTTTCATCGAGCGAAAAAAATTGGCTGTTATCAATGGCAAGAATCTAGACATGTTAACCCGCCTAAAGGCCCTATTGATCTTATATAAGATATTGATCTCAACACGATTTATAGCTATTTAGGAATGTCAATTGCGGAAAGATTTCAGGGCGCGAATGTTATAGATGCCGGGCGGCTGTCTCCTTATTGGGGTGAGCACGTGGCAAGATATATGTTCGCAACCCAGTTCGGGTCGTCGAAATCCGTCCTCGACATCGCCTGCGGAACCGGCTATGGTTTATCATTGTTGGGTGCGGCTGCAAAGTCTGTTGTCGGTGTCGATATTAGTTTTGAAGCTGCAATTGCAGCAAAAGGCGAATGTCAGAACGAGGCCTTGATATTGTTGGGTGATGGAAAGCGTTTGCCGTTTGCTGATAGGAGTTTCGACCTCGTAACCTCATTTGAAACGCTGGAGCACTTGAAAGACCGCTCGGATTTTCTGGCTGAATTGTGTCGGGTGATCATTCCCGGAGGAAAGCTGGTTCTCTCTACGCCGAATGCGGTTTATACGATGCCGCAAAATGGTGTACCGTCGAATCCATTCCACATATTTGAGTACACGCCGCAAGAGTTAAGGGCTGAGCTGTCGGCTCACTTTCGGATCGATCGTTTCCTCGGGCAAAGTCTGGACGTTAAGTTCCAAATACCGCCTTTCTTTGAAGCACAACAACGGCTCCCCAACAATGTTGGAATTAGAACAAGGCTGATCGCCTGGAAGCTCCTAAACCGAATGCCATCCAGGTTTAGAGAATGGTGTAGCCGAGCGATCTGGGGCGCACCGTTTTACCCAACAGAAAGCGATTATAATTTCTCAGAAACGACACTTGATCGTGCGCCTGTCATCGTTGCAGTTTGTGAAAAGGAAGACTATGTCCAATCTGGTCAGTGTGATCATTCCTAATTTTAACTATGCCGAATTTCTGGATGAGGCTGTTAATAGTGTCCTGTCACAAACCTATCCAAATGTCGAGATCGTAATTATCGATGACGGCTCGACCGACAATTCCCGATCAGTAATCGACGGCTTAGGTGATTCTGTTAAAAGTGTATTTCAAGAAAATGCAGGAGTATCCGCAGCTAGAAATAACGGCTTCAAGCTTTGTTGCGGCGATTACATAGCATTTTTGGACGCTGACGATGTATGGCTTCCCACGAAGATCGAAGAACAAATGAAAATTTTCTCGGAAGATCCAGAGATCGGCCTTGTCCACTCGGGCTACTTAACGATCGACCACGCCGGGAATGAATTGGAAGAATTTACAACTGGTGCTTCGGGCAAACTTTCAGAAGAGTTCCTGCTGTTCGAAAAGCCGGTCATTCTGGTGGGCGGTAGCGGGATGATCTTGAAAAAGGCTCTTTTTGATGATGTTTCCGGGTTCGACCTGAACTTAACGACGTCCGCGGACTGGGACCTGTGTCGTCGCGTCGCACTTAAATGTAAGGTGGGTTTTAGTTCTAAAGTGCTGGTCAAATATAGGATGCACGGGACCAACATGCACGGGAACATTAGAAGGATGGAGCGCGAAATGATTTATGGTTACGAAAAGGCGTTTTCCGACGCTGACGCAAAAACATTTAGATTACAAAGGAAGGCCTACGGCAATCTTTGGAAGGTGCTGGCCGGGTCGTATTTTCATGCAAAAGACTATAGCGGTTTTGCGCGAAATGCAGTGAAAAGTATCTGGAATAAGCCTTCAAATTTTGGGTATTTTGCAAGTTTTCCGCTAAGGCGGCTTCGAAGGCGAACCCAGGGGACGAATGGTAAAGAATTTTGACAAGAACGTTGTTGATGGCTTTGGTGATGAGTGGACGCGATTTGACCAAGCCAAGTTGTCTGAGGACGAGCTAGATAGGTTGTTCGACAACTACTTCAGTATCTTTCCCTGGGAGGTATTGCCCGCGAATGCCGTAGGGATCGACATCGGGTGCGGCAGTGGACGCTGGGCTCGACGTGTTGCTCCTAGAGTCGGACGGCTGCATCTTGTTGACCCGAGCGATGCTATCGAGATCGCCAAGCGTAATCTTAGTAATGTAGATAACTGTGAATTTTATCGGGCGAGTGTCGATGATCTTCCTATAGAGATTGAGGCATGTGATTTTGGATACTGTTTGGGAGTGCTGCATCACATTCCGGATACGGAAGCCGGCCTGCGTGCGTGCCTTGCAAAGCTTAAATCCGGTGCGCCGTTCCTTTTGTATCTTTACTACCGATTTGATAACCGACCGTCATGGTTTCGGGCTCTCTGGAAGTTGTCAGATATCTTCAGAATATTCATCAGTCGGCTACCGCACGGGCTCAGGTTTTCAGTTAGTCAAATATTTGCTGTTCTGATTTACTATCCGCTCGCCCGTTCGGCAAAATTTTTGGAATGGATCGGGTTTAGTGTCAGCAGCTTTCCGCTATCGCAGTATAGAAATTTGAGCTTTTATACAATGCGTACCGATGCGCTTGACCGATTTGGCACGAGACTCGAAAAACGATTTACGAAATCAGAGATACGGGAGATGATGGGCCGGGTTGGCATGGATAGGATCACTTTTAGTGAAACCTCGTTTTGGACAGCTGTCGGGTTTAAGATTTGAATTTCTGATAAAGTAAGTCGGTTCCTCGTCGATCGGACATCAATGCCAAAGACCCTATACGTTTGCTATTTCGGAATCAAGGAGCCGCTTGTTCAGACACAGGTTTTACCGTATTTGCGCGAGATCTTAAAAGCCGGGGCAGATAAGGAAGATTCGGGAAATCTTGGGTTCGATTCACAAACGAGCCGCATATCAAGGGTCGCGATCCTGACCTTTGAGCCTGATTTCAAGAAGCAATGGACGCCCGAGAAGTTGGCCGAAGAAAAGGCCAGCCTCGCCGCTGAGGGTATTGACTGGTATTACACCGGTTATCACAAATGGCCGAGCGTTCCTGCAACATTCTTTGATATTCTGAACGGCGCCCGAATTGTATGGCGGCTGCAGCGTCGTAATGATTTCGATATTTTTCACGGGCGTGTACACCTCGCAACTCTGATCGCGGTTTTAGTTCGAAAATTCTCAAAAACAAAGCCAAAGATCCTTTTCGACATTCGAGGGTTTTTTCCCGAGGAATATACCGACGCCGGAGTGTGGCCCGAGGGCGGATGGCTTTACAGATCGGCAAAACGCGTCGAGAGGTGGTTGATGCGCGAGGCGGATGGTTTTGTCGTCCTGACCGAAAAAGCTCGCGACATACTCTTTCCGGGATCCGCAGAAACTGGCCTAGACGAAAAGGGTCGGCCGGTCGAGGTGATCCCATGCTGTGTTGATCTTGAAAGATTTGCCGAGGCTGGGCCTGACGCACGGACAGCGATCCGCAGCGAGCTCGGAATAACCGAGAGAATGGTTTTGACCTATGTGGGTTCCTTCGGCGGCTGGTATTTGACGGACGAAATGATCGATCTTTTTGCAGCCGCGCGTGAACGCGATCCAAACTACTTCGTCCTAATATTAACCCAGCGGGATAGAGAAAAAGTTGCCGGTTTGCTGGCCTCGCGTGGCTTTAACAAAGATGATTTTTTCGTCGTAAGCGTTTTGCCGGCGGAAGTGCCGAGATACCTGGCCGCGTCTGACGTTGCCGTTTCATTGATCAAGGCCTATTATTCCAAGCAGTCTTCGTCGCCGACCAAGTTGGCAGAATATCTTGCCTGCGGCCTGCCAGTAATCGCCAATCGGGGTGTTGGCGATGTAGATAAGGTTCTGGAGCAAAACGGCGTCGGAGTTTTGCTGCGAGATTTCAGTAAAGAAAGCTATCGGGCTGCATTGAAAGAAGTTGAAGAACTAGGAGGGTTTGGCCAACGGTGCCGCGAAACGGCGTCTCGCGAGTTCGATCTTGTGACAGTTGGCGGGGAACGATACAGGCGAATTTATCGAAATTTAATCGGAAATGGTTGACAAGCAATATGAAAAACCAAAGATCCACGACGGATATTTTTGGTATGAACAAAGCTGTCCGATCTGCCGGTCGCTCCCTACACGCCGTGTCGGTAAGCGCGGCGGAGCTTCGCATCGCTCGGGGTTAGGCGTCGAGACGATTATTTGGCAATGCAAAAAGTGTTCGCTGATCTTCCCGAATCCGATGCCCGTACCTATAGAAGGTTTGGGGCAACATTATGATGTGGACCCCGATGAATATTTTTCCCACCACGAAAAAGATTCCAAAAACACTAATGCAGCAGACCTGGTCACGCAAGCAGAAGAGCTTGTTGGCCGCAAAGGTAAAATGTTAGATATTGGAATTGGCCGCGGCGAGATCATAACCGCGGCTCTCGACGCCGGCTGGACCGCGGATGGAGTCGAACCTTCCGAGACTTTTGCAGACTATGTTGAAAATCTAACCAGTACCAAGATCTGGCGGCAGCCGTTTGAGGAATCCGAGATTCCCGATTGCGAATACGACGCGGTAATCTTGAGCGCGGTGTTAGAACATCTATATGACCCGAATGCCGCTATTGCAAAGATTTCTAGAATACTCAAGCCCGGCGGAATTCTGTTTGTTGATGTACCGAATGAACTAGGACTCTACTTCCGAATTGGGAATTTATATCAAAAGCTCCGCAGACGTGACTGGTGTGTAAATCTAGCTCCTACCTTCTCTCCTTTTCACATATTCGGTTTCCGTCCACATGCCCTCCGTCTGATATTGGAAAAATACTCCCTCAAACCAATAGTTTGGCAAATTTACGGAGGCACCAGCCTCGTAAGTACAAACGGGGGTATTGTCGGTTTTATGGAGAAGATAGGAGCTAGAATCGTCTCTAAGGCGAGTAATTACAGCGAGAACGGGACCTATATCGAGGCCTGGGCCGTAAAAGAATAGGAAACTTTCTGTAGATAAAAAATAGGATCATTCCGATATCTAAAAAAAACGGAGAATATCTAAAAAATCGGAAAAACTAATGGAGCAAATTTTTTGCAGTATGCATTTGTTACTGGTAACATTTAGTTTTGCTTTTGCTTTGATCGACAATCTTTTACATGAAAGTTTTGGCCATTGTTCCGTCGCTAATTGATACCTCCCCAGGACAGCGATTTAGGTTGGAACAGTGGGGACCGCTTTTACTCGAGCAAGGTGTTGAGATCACGTACGCTCCATTTGAGACAGACGAACTTCGAATTGTTTTACACAAGAACGGCCAGACAGTAAAGAAAGTCATGGCAGTTCTGAAAAACATGAGACGGCGTTGGGATAGCTTTGCTGCCGTCAGAGATTTTGACATCGTATACATCTTTCGCGAGGCCGCATTGCTCGGCCCGGCGTGGTTTGAGCGAAAGCTGGCTCGAAGCGGTGTGCCCGTGGTCTTCGATTTTGACGATGCTGTCTTCGTTGCTTATAAAAGCCCATCAAATGGTTACTTAAGCTATCTAAAGTTTCCTGGAAAGACCGCTACGATCTGTCGCCTGTCGGCTCACATTATGGCGGGAAATCAGTACCTGGCCGACTATGCACTAAAATATAACTCCAATGTGACCATCGTCCCCACGACGATCGATACCGATAAGTATTCGTTTCAAGTGATGGCTGAACGTGACGTAGTTACGATCGGCTGGAGCGGGAGTTTCAGCACGGTGCAGCATCTCGATACGATAAGGGACGTTTTGAGGGATCTTGCAAAAACGGAAAAATTCAGGCTCCGTGTGATCGGAACGCCTGAATATCAGATCGACGGTATCGAAACGGAAGCTCTGCCTTGGCGGTCTGAGAGTGAGATCGCCGATCTTCGGGCCATTGACATTGGGTTGATGCCTCTTCCCGACGAAGACTGGAGCCGCGGAAAGTGCGGCCTGAAGGCCTTGCAGTACATGGCACTCGGCATTCCGACGATCTGCTCGCCGGTCGGCGTAAATACCTCAATAATTCAGGACGGCGAGAACGGCTTTCTGGCCGCGGATAAAGAGGAATGGATCACTAAACTGAAGGAGCTTATTCGTTCGGTTGAACTGCGGAGACGTATCGGAAAGGCGGGACACGAAACGGTCGTAAAGGAATATTCAGCGCATTCTCAGGCACCGCGTGTCCTGGATGTGTTCAAAGCTGCCCTTAAAGAGAATTCCGTCGGCAAAACTGTGAAAGACGGCGCGGACGCCGGAAAGGGTAGAATAAACTCAGAGAACTTATGAGCGGTTTAAATATCTTAGTGACCGGCGGAGCCGGGTTTATAGGCTCACACCTGGTGGATGCCTTGATCGAAAATGGTCATCGCGTGCGGGTTTATGATTCTCTGGTGGGTCAGGTACATGGCGGTTCGGAGCCAAAGCATCTAAACTCAGCGGCTGAATTCATAAAAGCTGATATGTGCGACCAAACAGCAGTTGCTAAAGCCCTGGAAGATATCGAGGTCATTTATCATCAGGCCGCCGAGGTCGGCGTCGGTCAGTCGATGTATGAAATCACACGTTATGTTAGGGCAAATGATCTCGGAACTGCCGTGCTGCTCGAAGAAATGATCAAGCGGAAAGAGCAGTTCAAAAAATTGATCGTGGCCTCTTCGATGTCGATCTATGGCGAAGGTGCTTACGTCGACGCTGAAACGGGCGAATCGATCTTTCCCCAGTTGAGGTCGGATAAACAGCTGGCCGCCCATGACTGGGAGCTCAAGCACGGCGACGCGGCACTTAAACCGGTCGGAACCACCGAACGAAAGCCGCTGTTTCCCACTTCAGTTTATGCGGTCTCTAAACAGGATCAGGAACAATATTGCCTCGCAGTAGGACGTGCCTATAAGATCCCGACAGTCGCGTTCAGATATTTTAATGTTTATGGCACGCGCCAATCACTTTCAAACCCCTATACGGGTGTATGTGCGATCTTCTCGTCCCGGCTGTTAAATGACCAAGCGCCTCTTATCTTTGAGGATGGCGAACAATCGCGGGATTTCGTTCATGTATCCGACATCGTTCAGGCAAATTTACTGGCGCTCGAAACCGACAAGGGTGATTACCAGGCAGTGAATGTAGGTACAGGTCGAGCTACATCGGTTAAAGAGATCGCGCAGCTTCTAGCAAAAGGCCTGGGTAAAAATATCGAGCCTGAGATCGTCGGTAAATATCGCGAGGGCGACATCCGGCATTGTGTCTCAAATATCGAAAAGATCCGCTCGCTCTTGGGATACAAGCCAAAAGTGAGCCTGGAAAAGGGAATGGAAGAGTTGATCCAATGGGTCTCGAATCAACAGGCAGATGATAAAGTTGCCGCGGCAACGGCCGAACTTGCAGCTCATAGTCTGGTAAAATAATTTGAGGATCGAGTAATGCAAAGACGGCTTCTGGACTTTTTGCGATGTCCGAATTGTAAACAAAGGCTCGACTTGATCGAACTGGCTCAAGTGGATGATGACATTTACTTTGGAGTATTACATTGCGCCGACGCGCATTTGTTTCCGGTCGTCGAGGGAATCCCGCGCATGCTCCCTAATTCGTTTTCCGAGCATCTACAATTAATAAAAGCCAACGTTTCGAGACCAGTAGCTGAGCCACTGAAATGTTTTATTGAATCAACCACAGCTCCAGAAGATAATGAGAGTTATGACATCGCTACAAAAGCAAATTTTAGTAACGAATGGAACAATCATGACGTTGGCGGCCGAACATGGACAATGGAACTTAGCGATCGTATCGAGTGGTACTTCATCGATCCGCTTAAAATCCCAAAGTCGGAACTCGATGGCAAGATCATGTTGGATGCCGGCTGCGGGAACGGGAGTCAATCTGTTGGATACACAGAGCTTGGACTCGAAGTTGTGGCCCTAGATCTCAGCACCGGATTGGAGAAAGGCTACGAATATCGAAAACATCACAAGAATGCCAAACCGGAAAAGGTTCATTTTGTACAGGCTGATCTACAGAACCCGCCCCTGGCTGAAAAGACTTTTGACATAATTCATTCGGCCGGTGTTTTGCACCATACGCCGAAGACTGAGGCGACATTCCGAACGATCTCCCACTTACTGAAAGAGGGCGGCACGTTTTATGTGTGGGTTTATAAGTACGAAAAAAATGTTACCCCGATTGTAAACGGCATTAGGTCAATTACAACTCGACTTCCCGCCGCTGCCTTTGCGACGATCGCCAAGCTTTCGTCTTTGCCGTTCATTGCTTTTTGCTGGACCGCAAACAAATTAGGGTTGAGAAAATACGAAACACCAAATCGACGGGAAGCAACACTGGCAGTACATGATATTTTTGGCGCTCCTTATGCACATTATCATTCCTATGAAGAGCTTTCAGAGTGGTATGCGTCAATTGGTATATCCGAAACATGGCCCTGTAATGACGACCGGCGTGGTTTCGGGATATGTGGAAAGAAAATTTAGATCCGGCAAAGTAAACTTCCCTAATGTATATTCTTGGACTGACAACCCTGGGTGATTCGGCGGCGGCTTTGATCAAGAACGGACAATTGATCGCGGCTGTAGAAGAAGAACGTTTCTCTAGAGTCAAACATCATTCGGGATTTCCGTATCGTGCAATCCAATTCTGTCTCGATCAGGCGGGTATAACACTCAAAGACGTCGAGCACGTCGGGCATTACTGGAAGCCATGGATCCTTCGCCATAAGGCGATTCAGGCCGCCAAGTCGGCAATGATATCGATCGACATGTTCAAAGCCCGAGCGGACCGCGGCGTAGCGCAAGTTAGCGAGAGCTATTTGGGAATGTTCAAACACCCCAAACGAATGCGCGAACATTTCGGTGAAAGCAACTTCAAATTTCACTACTTAGAACATCATCAGACCCATGCCGCGTCGGCATTTTTTGTATCGCCATTTGAATCTGCAGCAATCTTGACCTGGGACGGTACCGGCGAGGATACGACCACGCTCTTCTGTCAAGGCCATGGTAACAGGATCGAGGTGCTGAAAAGGATCAAACTTCCGCATAGCCTGGGACAGTTTTACTCTGCCGTAACGAACTTTATTGGGTTTGACATGTTTGCAGGCGATGAGTGGAAAGTGATGGGACTTGCGGCTTATGGCAAACCGAAATACTATGACTTTTTTCGGGAAAAAGTGCTGACTACAAATGGCAGTGGAGATTTTCGCTTTAATTATAAGGTGCTGGACCACCATCTTGCCAAGCATTATCAATTTCCCGCCGCAATAATTAGCGAACTTGGCCCGGCACGAATTCCGGGAGAAGAGCTTACTGAGCGCCAGTGGGACATCGCCTCGTCCGCACAGAAGGCACTCGAAGATACCGCGATCTATCTTGTCAGCAAGATCCAGGAGATGACACACGAAGAGAATCTATGTATGGCCGGCGGTGTGGCATTCAATTCAGTAATGAATGGACGGATCTTTCATGAGACCCCATTCAAAAACTTTTTTGTTCAACCGGCCGCCGGCGACGCTGGATGCAGCCTCGGCGCCGCCATGTACGTGTGGAATCAGAAACTCGGCAATCCGCGTTCGTTCATTATGGACCATGCCTATTGGGGCCCGGGCTTTAGCAACACGGAATGTCAGGCGGCTTTGAACGAGTCAGAACTGGTATTCGAGACGATCGACGATGAGATGCTGCTGCCAAAACTCGCGAAGATGATCTCGGAGGGTGCGATCGTCGGTTGGTTCAGCGGCCGCATGGAATTAGGCCCACGGGCGCTCGGAGCCCGGAGTTTCTTGGCCGATCCGCGTCGGGCCGATATGCGGGAGATTCTTAATCACAAAGTTAAACTTCGTGAATGGTTCCGACCACTTGCGCCTTCGATTCTGGCTGAGAACGGTAAGGAAGTTTTTGGCGTCGACCATCATGATCCGTTTATGATTACCGTGATCGCAGTTTCTGAGGAATATAAATCCAGGGTACCGGCTGTCGTACATGTTGACGGAACGGCGCGGCCGCAAATGGTTGAAAAAAGTGTGAACCCGCGATATTGGAATTTAATCAACGAGTTTAAGAAGATAACCGGAATTCCTATGCTGCTGAACACATCATTTAATGTACAGGAGCCGATCGTCTGCACGCCGCAAGACGCTATCAATACGTTCAGAAATTCGAATTTTGACGCGTTAGTGCTTGAAAATAACCTCGTAATCCGCAATGAGTAAGTTTTTGATCGTCCTAGGCTCGTTACTGGCGGTCGCTATGGTCGCGCTAGTATTTCCCGAGGGCTTAGGCGCTGTCGGACTGGTCGCGATCGTATCCGCACTTGCGGTCTTGGCATTTCGTGCCTACACAGACGAGAAGGAATTTATCACTAACGTCTTTTTGTTCGGACTAGTCCTAAGACTCGGTTTTGGGATCATGGTGCATATCTTTGAACTCGGTTCGTTTTTCGGCAATGACGCGGAAACATATGATAGAAACGGTACAGTTTTATTGGATTATTGGCTAGGTATGATACCGGCAGCAGATCAAACGTTGATCCGAGCTACTTCTATAATACTCCCGGGTTGGGGAATGACTTATCTGACTGCGGCGATCTACCTCGTTCTTGGAAAAAGCATATTTACTGCGCAGTCATTTTGCGCCGTTGTGGGCGCTGCTACGGCCCCCATGTCCTACTTCTGTGCACAAAAGATCTTTAACAATAAGCGGGTTTCAAAAATGGCTGCGATGATGATCGCGGTCTTTCCTTCGTTTATTATTTGGTCATCCCAATTGCTAAAAGACGGATTGATCATTTTTTTGCTCGTGACCGTGGTGACAATGGTGCTCGCCTTGCAGGAAAAGTTTAATTACGTTGCCTTGATCTTACTGATACTTTCATTGTTCGGCATAGTTTCGCTAAGGTTTTATATCTTTTATATGGTGGCGATCGCCGTCGCGGGCAGTTTTATCATCGGTGTGTCTGGCTCGACGTCAACTATGGCGCGCCGCGCTGTTGTGTTGATCCTGATCGGCTTTGGCTTGACCTATCTGGGCGTTACAAGAAATGCGACCGGCGATTATGAGCGATACGCAAGCCTTGAGCGTGTGCAAATGAGCCGGCTGGATCTAGCGCAGTCTGCAGAATCGGGTTTTGGTCAGGATGTGGATGTTTCGACAACCGAGGGGGCGATTTCGGCGATTCCGCTGGGACTGGTTTATTTGATGTTTGCCCCGTTTCCTTGGGAGATGAGCAACTTACGTCAGACTATCACGCTGCCTGAGGTCCTAGCGTGGTGGGCAATGATCCCGCTAATGTTATGGGGTATTTGGTATAGCGTGAAAAACCGATTGCGTTCGGCATTTCCCATTCTTTTCTTTAGCTTGATGCTGACACTGGCATATTCGATCTTTCAGGGAAATGTGGGAACTGCTTATCGCCAACGAACTCAGATACAGGTGTTCCTATTCATATTCATTGCCGTAGGCTGGACGCTACTTATGGAACGGCGCGAGGACAAACGTCTTTTGAGACGACAGCAGCAGCGGAATTTTGAAGAAAAACTGCTCGGGATTTGATGTGTAATATCTAGATGTGCGGAATTACGGGTTTTATCAATAATGACGGCGGCATTGCGGACCGCTCCGTTCTAGGGCGGATGAATCAAGCCATTATCCACCGTGGGCCCGATGAGGACGGGTTCTACCTCAACGGAAACGTAGGTCTGGCGATGCGTCGGTTGTCTATAATCGACATCGCCGGCGGCCACCAGCCAATGCGGAGTGAAGATGGGACGAAATCACTTATCTTCAACGGCGAGATCTATAATTATCAGGAGCTGAGAAAGGGCCTTGAACAGAAGGGGTGCCGGCTTTCAACAAATTCTGATACTGAAGCGGTGGTCCAGTTATACGCCGAGCATGGCGAGAAATGTCTTCAGATGCTGCGCGGAATGTTTGCTTTCGCGATTTGGGATGAGACCGACCGTTCGCTTTTTCTCGCCCGCGACCGGGTGGGCAAAAAACCTCTCTTATACTCTCATCAGCCTGACGGCAGCATTATTTTTGGTTCCGAATTTACAGCTTTACTCGCTCATCCATCGATCGACCGCGATGTCGATCATAATGCGATAGATAGCTATCTTTCGTTCCTTTGCGTGCCCGCTCCGCTCACGGCCTATAAACAAATCAGGAAGCTCGAACCTGGCCACTGGCTTCGATGGAAGGACGGAAAGATCGAAACCCGCCGTTATTGGCTACCTGATTTTTCAAACAAGATAAAGATCACTGGGCAAGAGGCGATCGAAGAGACAACGCGAATTTTGCGTGAATCAACCCGCTTGAGAATGATATCTGAAGTACCACTTGGCGCCTTTCTCTCAGGTGGGGTCGATTCGTCCATCGTCGTTGCATTAATGGCTCAGGAAAGTTCTCAGCCGGTGAAAACTTTTTCGATCGGATTCGAAGAACAGGATTTCAGCGAGCTTAAATACGCAAAGCGTGTGGCTGAGCATGTTGGGGCTGAGTATAACGAATTCATCGTTCGCCCCAACGCCCTCGAAATTCTCCCCACCCTAGTCGAACATTACGGCGAACCTTTCGCAGATCCGTCGGCCATTCCCACATATTATGTATCCCGCGAATCGAGGCAGTTCGTGACT
>JBDTMQ010000409.1:0-13803 GCA_039934155.1 Acidobacteriota bacterium
CAGAGAATCGTCCCGAATGGTCGCTGACCGATCTCGCTCTGTTGGCTTTGCGGGCTGTAAACGTTCCGATCTACACAACACAAGCGGTCGAACAGGTTAGATTCATCCTCGAAAATTCGGGAGCGAAAATGCTATGTATATCGGGCTCGAAGATATACAAACACGCGAAAATGGCAGTCGAAAGCGTCGAGCGACTGGAAAAGTTGGTGTTTTTTGATCCGGATGCCGTCCCAACTGATGATCCTCGGTCAGTCTCGCTTGATACGGTCAGAGCGCTCGGAATGGAGCGACGCCGAATGGACGAAAAAGCTTTCGATTCCTTACTCGAAAAGGTCGCTGCGGACGACCTGGCCACGATCATTTATACTTCCGGCACGACCGGCGAGCCAAAGGGCGTGATGCTGTCGCACGATAACTTCGTTTCGAACATTGTGTCGATCTCCAAAGGTTTGCCGATCAAGTCCTCCGACCGAAGTCTTGCGGTCTTGCCGTTATCGCATATTTTTGAGCGAACCGTTTTTTATGTGCTTTGCACCAATGGGGTTTCGATCAGTTACTGTGGATCGTTCGACCAGCTTGCCACTCACCTTCAAGAGGTAAAGCCGACTATAATGACTGCCGTGCCCCGACTTTTCGAGCAGGTCTATCACAAGATCGTGAAAAAAGGTAAAGCGGCCGGCGGATGGAAGACCAAGCTCTTCAATTGGGCACTCGAAGTCGGGCAAGATTATTCTGCTGCTAAAGATAAACACGAAAACGTTTCGCCGATCCTCGCGGCAAGACATGCATTGGCAAGCAGGCTCGTTTTCTCAAAATGGCGTTCGGGGGTCGGCGGCAGCATAAGATTTTTTGTATCAGGCGGCGCGCCTTTATCCAAGAAACTTTCTTACGCGTTTTGGGCGGCAGGAATACCGATCCTTCAGGGTTACGGTATGACCGAAGCCTGTATTGTGTCGGCTAACCAACCGGATGACAACAAGATCGGGTCGATCGGACGGCCATTCGACGGCATCGAGATCAGGATCGCCGAATCAGACGGCGAAATACTCGTGCGCGGTCCGAACGTGATGCGTGGCTATCATGATAACGCCCAAGAGTCCGCCCGAGCTCTCGACGCCGGCGGCTTTTACCACACCGGCGATGTCGGATACGAAGATTCAGACGGACATTTTTATATCACGGATAGGATAAAGGACCTTTTCAAATTATCGAACGGCAAATATGTCGCGCCGCTTCAAGTTGAAAGCCTTTTGAAACAGAGTCCGCTGATCTCTCAGCCGGTGGTAGTCGGCTCGGGGCGAAAGCAAGTGGGCGCACTTATCGTTCCCGACTGGGAGGCGTTAAAGGAAACGTTGAAAAGCGAAGGAATAAAGGTCGACGCAACACGCGAAGAACTATGCGAGGATCCGCGCGTCATTAAGCGCGTGCAACAGGACGCCGTCGAGCTTTCAAGGGAATTGAGTGATCACGAGCGCGTCAAACGTGTTTACCTTTTGCCACGCGAATTCTCGATAGATAAAGGTGAGATGACGCCCACACTCAAGATCAAACGGAGCGTCGTGGATGAAAAATACGAAGAGGCGATAGACGAGATCTGCGGAAGTTAGACGCCTAATCCTCAATTAATTCATAGAATGAGTGTTGGTCACGTTTGTCCTTTAACAGGGCTTCGGCCAGTTCCCGCAGCGGTCTCGGCATCGATTCCGGCTCGATCTTTTCCTCGGCGGGCGGGAACAATCCGTAGAATTCGACTTCTGCCGCGCAGAACTCGCATTGAGCGAGATGCTTTCTGATCGGGCCGCTGTCGCTGACCTCTAGGTCGCCGTTCTGGAAGGCAAGCAGCTCCTGCGACGGCGGACAATCTTCGTTTTTGCAAAAATTTGCCATGACGATCCTGGTTATATTACAAATACAGCGGATAAAACCGCCGCCCCGACGCTTAAACGCACGGAGATTTACTAACTGTTACAACCAAAATAAATCCGCAATGCTGCCGACCTTCCAAAACTGACCCGATCAAACCGCACGAAAACCCTACCGATCTTTAAAAACTACAAAGTAATGTTCCGACAACCTCAATAATATCAACAAATAATCTATCAGTGTTAAACACTACACAACAAAAGAAAAAACTGTTGCCCATAGCTGGAATTATTGCTAATATCTAAGTGTCGGCAGTAAGCAAACCCGCTGACAGCCAACAACCCAAATTGACTGCCCTTGCTCAGCGGTTAGTTTCCGAAAGTTTTTTCTACCTTACACTTACAAATTTTGAGAACAGGCCCGGCCGGTAGGATCACTGCCCGGATCGGAATGGAGTTGTGTCGTCAAGGCAAGGCCACAGACATATCTCAAGGTCTATTATGAATTCACACAAACCGCAGGAACGCCTGCCCCGAAGCTCAAACAACAGGCCGATTCGCGTTGGCAAGTGGAACGAAAGTCTACAGGCTTCGGACGTCAACCAGATCTGGAATGAGCTTCACCGCATCGTCTCGTCTCACCCTCTGGTGCGCGCCTCAAAGCGTGCCGGATTTCTTGTCGAAGAAGGTAAATATAACGCTTACACGGATCTGACGCAGGAGCTTTTTGTCGCCCTGCTGAGCAAGGAAAGATTTCAGCATTATATCGACACCGGAATGACGGATCCTGAGGTCGAGGCCGAGATCAGCCAGATCGAGCTGACCAACATGCTCACGGCCGAACTTCGGAAACGCTATCCTGAATCATATCGGCTCGCACGACGAATATCGACGCTGATCCAGACAAGTAAAGGATTCAAGAGATTTGACAACATCGGTAACCCGGAAGCCCATCGGCGGCTGGCAGACCGTCTGTACGGTCTTGCCGAATGGAAGGTCGAAAAGATGCGCCGCGACGTTCAGGAAATGGATGAACGGGTCAAGGCCGTCTCTTTTCAAAGCCGGGATACAAGAATGGTCGGCTGTACGGGCGACGCTCAGATAGTGATCAGCAATGTAGAGCTCGAAAAGCTCATAGTCAGGGTGTTCAAAGCGATCGATTCACCCGTCGACGTTCGAAGTCTGCGATCCTTTGTAATGTCACGGCTTCCGATCATGGACATTCATCTCGTTCCGGTCGGCGGGTCGGGTGACAGCGACGACGATGAAAAGATGCATTTCGAGATACCGGACGCACGCGAAACGCCCGAAGAAGGCTTTCTGCGGCACGAAGCCGAAAACGAGGCCGCTGGATTTGTCGATGAGTTCCTTCAGAACCTGAGCCGATCGGTGCGCGGGAAGGAAAAGCAGTACGACAGGATGCTCAATGTTCTATGGAACTGCTACCTGATCTCTGACAGCGGGACCCAGCTCGAAGTCGCAGAGATGCTCGGCGTATCCGACTCACTGGTTTCGGATTATCGTAAACGGATCGAAAGCCACCTGCAGCAGCTTTCGTTTAACGGTGTCAACGAGGCCCGTCAATTTGAAAAAGCCCTGAAGCGAAAGGTCCGCGGAATTATCACCGAAAAAGAACAGGTCGCGGTTTAGCTTTTTCATACTGCGCTGCTATTTCCTACCCGAATACCTTGCCCCTCCCTGCTCACGACCGATCGGTCAACTTCGCTGCCTCAAGGCCTGCCAAGGCCTCACAAAGTTAAAATGGTCTCTGCCCGTCCGGATAAACCGGGCGGGTATTTTTTATTGGAAAGAACTTTGTAAAAAAGGATCACTCTTCGGCTGAACGGCCGATTTTTGAGAGAAGTTCAGCAAAACGCGGATCGTCGCGAAGCAAGTCGAGGTTGCGGTCGCGTTCGAAATGCGGGCGGTTCTCATTGCCCAACTTTACGGCCCGGTTAAGCCATTTGAAGCCGAGGTCTTTTTCACCCATCAAGGTATAGGCAACGCCGACCCAATAAGCCATATCGTGATCGGCCCGCGACATGGCAAGTGCTTCGGTGTTGAGTTGGGCACGCGCATCGTCTTCACGACCCGAACCGGCGAGAAAGAGCGCGTAGAGGGGCCTGATGCCGTCCATTTGCGGGTTCTTTTCGAGTACCGAGCTCATCAAGTCGATAGCGTCCTGTTTATCGCCTCGATAAAAATAGACTTCCGACCGAAAAATTTTGAGCATCGGATGATCCGGCTCGACCTTTTCTCCGCGTTCGATCTCTTTGATCGCCTGATCGTAATCCTGTTTATAAATGAAGATACGCGCCCGGTTGTAGGCCGATACGGCTCGAGCGGCCGGGTCAAGACGGGAAAGTTTTTCGAAGGCCCTTAAAGCCTCGGGGTATTCGCCGTCGAGACGGTGGACGAGACCCTTTACAAAATACAGCACGGCGTCGTTGGGGAATTGCTTTTGAAGTATCACAACCTCAGAACGTGCTTTTTTCTTCTCGCCCCGGGCCATGTAGATCAGCGCCATAAGCATCCTTGCCTCGGCGACATTAGGGTCATAGAAAAACGCTTTACTGAATGACGTCTCAGCCTGTGTGTAATCTTCGGGTTCACCCAGTCCTTTGAAAAATCTATTCGCATAACATGCCCCGAGACCGCTGTAAGCAAGGGCAAAATGCGAATCGAGCTCGATCGCGTTCTTAAAGTTCTGGATCGCCGCTTCGCAATCTTCTGCTGACAGTGTCCGAAAAATGAACCGGCCGAAGTTATCGCGTCCGCGGAGGTATTCTTCCCAGGCCTCGTGACTTTCCGTCATTCGCCGCCCGAGTTTTTCCTGTTCGGAATCTGAGAGCTCGAGTCTCAAACCTTCCAATATTCGCTGCGCGATCCCGTCCTGGAGCGTCAGGATGTCGCTTCCTTCGGAATCAATGCGGTCGCTCCAAAGGATCTCGCCTGTCCCGACGTCCAAAAGCTGAGCGGTGACGCGGATCCGGTCGCCGCCCCTGAGAAAGCCAGCCGACAGCACGGCCGTCGAATTAAGCTCGCGGCCAGCCTCGCGCGGATCGATCTCTTTGCCCTGATATTTCGCGATCACCGAACTCGGCCTCACTATCAGCGACTTAATTTGGGCCAACTCTGTGATTACGGCGTCGGCAAGTGCAAATTCGTAAAAATTCGAATCGCCGTCGCCGCCCAGATTCTTGAAGGGAAGTATAGCGACGCTCTTTTTTTCGGGGCCGGTCGATGTTTGACTGAGGTCCGGCATAAAGGAAGGCGGGTTTGAAGCTGAGGGCGTAAATCCGCTCGGCCCCTCTGGCATAGACTTGCCGGTGAACCAATTCATTGCCCGTTTAAATACACCGCCGTCAGCGTGGCCGGGCCGGAACGTATCAGACTGGAGCAGCGGGACGCCGGCGATCTCCTGAAGCACGCTGCGCAGGTCATCGCGCATGGCCGAGATCTTTTGATAACGGTTCTTCGGCTCTTTTTGCAGCGCTTTGTCGACGATCATCTGCAGCTGCGGCGGGACGGCGTCGCGGCGCATGTCGACGATCGGTTTTGGCGTGCCGTAAAGTACCTGATGGCGGACATCAATGACGGTCTTGCCCTGAAACGCCCAGATGCCTGTAAGCATTTCGTAAAGCAGCACACCCGTCGAAAAGATATCCGAACGCTCGTCGGCACGTTCACCCTTGGCCTGCTCAGGCGCGGCGTATGTTGCGGTGCCGTATGGTATGCCCAGCTCAGTGATCTCGGTTTTATCAAGTCCGCGGTTGTCTTCGATATGTTCATCCTCGAGCATTTTTGCCAAACCAAAGTCGAGTATCTTTGCCTGCCCGGCCTCTGAAACCATTATGTTGCCAGCCTTAATGTCGCGATGAATTATGTTTTTCGAATGCGCGTAGGCAAGAGCGTCGGTGACCTGGATCGCAATCGACAGGGTGCTCTTTAGTTCAAGAGGACGGCCTGACACGAGCTGCCTGACATTTTTCCCGCCGATATACTGCATGGCGATATAAAAGATCCCATTCGATTCATGGAAATCATAGATCGTACAGATGTTCGGATGATCAAGCTGTGAACACAGCTGTGCCTCACGCTCGAACCGTTTAAAGTTGGCGGTCTTGGCGGTCACCTCCGGCGGCAGTACTTTGATAACGACGGTACGGTTAAGCTTTGTGTCGAGAGCCTTGTAAACCGTTCCCTGCCCACCTGAGCCTATCTTTTCCTGAATTTTATATTGGTTGATCTGAGAACCGATCATATCGACTCTGGACGTCTGGAACAGTCTTGTCGGCGTCGCTTTCGATCACGGCAGACCTTGGGTCCATCGCTAAATACTAAGTCTAAGCGCACCTGTGTGAAATCCAAAATCGAAAAGGCCTAATTAAGCGAAGGCCGGCAAACTGCCGGCTAATCTATAACGATCGTTCAGCCGCGGGGCGGATCGCCCCACCCCGAACCGATGTAGACTCCGTTCTCGACGAATGCAGGGACAATGAGATCACCTCCGGTGTATTCGAGCATTTCGCGTTGCCGGGACTTGTCGGTCTGGGCATCGTACTCAGTGATCTCGATATCGTTTTCATTATAATATTCCCGCGCCTTTGCACAGTAAGGACACCCAGGTTTTACGTACATCACAAGTGACATTGTTCAAAAAACCTCCTGAACTGTAAGATATCTTAACGAAGCTGGTGAGGCATTCCAAGAGCTGATAGTCCACGTTAATCCGTCTGATCATATAGGAAATGGACAACGAAGACATTTTTGAGCCATACGACAGGCTAGTCGAGATCGAGATCTGCGGTCTTCGAAAGCGGGTTCCCGAGTATAATTCGATCCTGCGGTGCATGCAGTATCTCGATATGGAAGCCATCTCGTACGGCGACTTTTGCTGGAACGGAGAATGTCTGAACTGCCAGGTTTGGATACGGAACGGCGAAAAAGAAAAGGCCGTTATCGCCTGTCGCACAAACGTCGTCGAAGCCATGGAGATCGTCAGATTAAGCGACGATATACCGTTCGAAGTGAACGATGACGAGCTATCCGGGTCCTAACTCAGCGAGCGCCGCTATTCGGCGTGTTTTCTGACCCAGTCGCAGTATCTATCCATCCAACCTTTCAGAAACTGTTTACTGCTGTCAGCAATGTTCCCATTTTCATCAAAAAGGTTTGCATTTGCCGTCAAAAAAGCTTCTGGCTGCCCGAGGGTCGGCATGTCGAGATAAGCAAGAATACAGCGTAGATGCTGCTGAGCGGCGGCTGTGCCGACGGTACCGATCGTAACACCGAGAATTCCTGCGGGTTTGCCGGCCCAGACACTTTCACCATAGGGCCGGGAGGCTTGATCGAGAGCATTTTTAAGAACGCCTGGAATTGAACGATTATATTCGGGCGTTACGAAAAGAACACCGTCTGAGGCTAGTATTTCAGACTTAAAATTGCGAACCTGGTCAGACGGGTTAAGATCGTCATCCTGGTTATAAAGCGGCAGATCGCCTATTGACAGATGCTTGAATTCGAATTCGTCGGGAGCGAGTTTGATGATCCCGTCGGCAAGCTTTCGGTTAAACGAATCTTTTCTTAAACTTCCGACAACGACCGATATTCTATATTTGCTCATTTTCACTTCTTTGTTCGATCAGTACTTTGGCACCTTCGGATCGACCTCGTTCGACCACGCGGTAATACCGCCTTTAAGATTTTTCAGCTCGCCCTGGAATCCGGCTTGTTTGAGCAGCTCGATCGCCTTTGCGCTGCGTCCGCCCATTTTACAATGAATTACGGTATAGCGGCCGGGATCGATCTCAGAAATGCGAGACACGACTTCGCCAAGCGGGATCAGTTTAGAGCCCGATATCTTTGCAAACGAATATTCATCTGGTTGACGAACGTCGATCAGCTGTAGGTCCTCGCCTGCGTCCATACGGCTTTTGAGGTCGGCTGCCGAGATTTCCTCTATCATCAGTATTTCCCCTATTAATTAAACCTTTAGAAAATTTATAGTCATTAATGATCGATAAGGCAAATTTCGGTATCGCGGGACTAAAAAAAACCTCTAAATTTTTGTACTTACAAAACTTTACACTGCCGGTTTTATAGGATTAAACCAAGTAAGATAGAATTGACATCCAAATCGAATCGTATGCAGATTTGCCAGCATCGCCGGGCACGAGGCCCAATTCTTCTTCTCAGTTTGACTCTGATCGTGCTCTCTTCGGCGGGCTGCTGCCGGACAAAGTCGGCGGGGATCTATGTCGCTGACCAGACGAATTCTCAAAAAGACGCACCTGTCCAGATTACCGTTGCGCAATCAGAGTCCCGCCAGATTCCGGCTTATATTCAAGCGACAGGCAGCATGGTTGCGTTCGAGTCGTCAGACGTCGCTCCAAAAGCCGCGGGAAAGGTTGCGAACGTGTATGTTAATGTCGGCGAATTTGCCACTCAGGGTGCGGTGATCACAAAGATCGACGACCGGGATGCAACGCTCCGTTTGGCTGAGGCACAGGCCGGCGTCAAACAGGCGATCGCGGCGGTCAGGCAGGCAGAAGCAAGGTTAGGTCTGTCGCCCAACGGCAAATTCAACTCGGCCGCACTTCCCGAGGTGCGCGCTGCCAGTGCCAACTACGAACAGGCTCTGGCAGAATTACGTCAAGCCGAAGCGAACGAGAAAAGATACCGCGAACTGGTAGAAACGGGTGACGTTGCATCTATAACTTACGAACAGTACCGGACGGCCCGCGATACGGCCCGCGCTCGTGTAAACAGCGCGAAAGAGTTACTCGAGTCCGCGGTCAACACCGCGAGACAGAGTAACCAGGCGATCCGTGCTGCTGAAGCATCGGTCGAGGCCGCTAGGACCCAGGTAGGCACGGCTCAGCAGGCGGTCGCTGATACGGTGGTACGGGCTCCCTTTTCTGGCTTTGTCAGCGCTCGACCGGTCGCGGTAGGCGAATACGTGACCTCGTCATCAGTCATAGCAACACTGTTGAGAACAAATCCGATAAAGATACAGATCCAGATCTCAGAAGCCGACGTGCCGGCGGTCGTGATCGGCCGGGGCGTTTCGATCCAGGTCGACGCATATAAAGACCGAAGATTTGCGGGTACGGTGATCGCCGTCAATCCCGCCGTCGATACGGCGTCGCGTTCAGCGATCGTTGAGGCCTCGATACCGAATGGCGACAATGCCTTGCGAACCGGAATGTTCGCGACCGCCCGCATTACGCGTGACGGGGGCAGCACCGGAGTTTTTGTTCCGAAAACCGCGATCTATAATGACCAAAGCACCCAGTCATATCGGGCTTTCGTGATCGTCGACGGCGTTGCAAAATTGCGTGTGTTGCAGCTTGGTGCGGAAGAGGGCGACAGCATGCAGATCTTGTCGGGGCTCGAAGCCGGCGAGACAGTGGCGACAAGCAATCTTGAGCAGCTATATGAAGGCGCCCCGGTCATTTCGTAGTCCGGGAACGATTTTTGCGTCGTCGTGGACGACGAAGTTTTTATGCAATGGCTAGCTGAAATTTGTGTTCATAGGCCGGTTTTCGCGACCGTCATCGTTTTGTTTCTAACGGTCGTCGGCGGCTTTAGTTTTTTTACGCTCGGTGTTGACCGTTTTCCTAAAATAGATCTTCCGACCGTCTCGGTCCGTACAAGCAACCCGGGAGCCGCACCCGAAGAGATCGAATCCGAGATCACCGACCGCATCGAAGGTGCGCTCAACACGGTTCCCGGCGTCGAAGAAATGCGATCGACATCGTCACGCGGCAGTTCGAACGTCACTCTTACCTTCAATCTTGAAAAAGACCCTGATCAGGCTTATCAGGAAATACAGCAAAAATTAAGCACGATCGTAAACCGTCTTCCCGAAACGGCCGATCCGCCCGTAGCTCAGAAATCCGACCCCGATTCCCAGCCTATCCTGCAGTATTCGATCGCCGCACCGCGCAATATTGTCGATCTGACGACCGAGGTCGAAAACCTTATCCAGGAACGCATCGAATCTGCTGACGGCGTGGGTGAGGTCTTTCTTTACGGGGCCCGTCAAAAACAGATCAAGGTGTTTTTAGACCTCGACCGGATGCGAGCGTACAATCTCTCGGTCACCGATGTCACGAACGCAGTAAGGTCGCAGAATCAGGAATTGCCCGGCGGTAATCTGATCGAGGGTGCACGTACGCTCGGCCTTAGAACGCTGAGCAAGTTAAAGAGCGTCGAAGAATTCAACGATATTGTTGTCGTAACCCGGAACGGTTTCCCGATCAAGATCCGTGATATCGGACGGGTTGAGGCGGGCGGCGCCGATCCATCGTCGGCGGCGTCAATGGACGGCGTTCAGTCCGTGTCGCTGGCGGTGAGAAAGCAATCTGGCGCCAACACGATCGACGTCATCAAAAATGTAAAGACGCGAATGGCCGAGATCGTTCCCAACCTTCCGCCAGATATGAAGGTTGCCGTCATTCGTGATCAGTCTGAATTCATTCAAAACAGTTTGACAGCGATCGAGGAACATTTGGTCCTTGGCGGTTTATTTGCCGCAATTGTCGTTTTCTTTTTCCTGTGGAATTTTCGTTCGACGCTTATCGCAGCCCTCGCGATACCTGTTTCGATCATTGCGTCTTTTGCGGCGATCGCCGCTTTTGGTTATTCGCTTAATCAGATGACGATGTTGGCACTGACCCTGATGGTCGGCATTGTGATCGACGATGCGATCGTGGTCCTTGAGAACATCTATCGAATGGTCGAAGAAAAAGGGCTAAATCCGTTTCAAGCCGCAATTGAAGGCACGCGGGACATTGGTCTTGCTGTTCTAGCGACCACATTATCACTTCTTGCGGTTTTTATACCGGTCGGATTCATGACGGGTATCGTCGGGCGGTTCATGTCCTCATTCGGCCTGACGGCCGCGGCGGCGATCGCGGTCTCGCTGATCGTTTCATTCACGCTGACGCCGATGCTCGCGGCGCGGTGGATCAAGCCACCGAAGAGAAAAGGTGACCTCGCGGCGATCATCGACGAACCGCCGATCTATGACAGTGAGGACCAGAATGCGGCCGATTCAGCGAGGGTCGAAACCGTCCATGATTCGAAGGACAGCTGGTTCTATCGAAAGGTCGATGGCACCTACACCTGGCTTCTGCGACTTGCGATGGGGTTTCGCTGGGCGGTCGTATTGATCTGTATTCTTACCGTTGCATCGATCTACCCTCTCTACAAATTTGTCGGAATGGCATTTTTGCCCGATGAAGACGAGTCGCTGTATCAGGTGAACCTTCGCGGGCCGCAGGGAACATCTTTGTCGGCAACCCAGTCGAGACTTGATCGGATCGCGCGTGATATCCGGGAACAGGTTCCAGGCGTTCAGAACACGCTGGTGCTGGCGGGTTTTGGGCGAGGTTCGGGATCGAACAACGGTTTTATTAACGTCAGTCTGGCTCCGGTGGCGGAACGAAAGCAGTCCCAGTCAGAGTTGATCAACCGGACGCGTCAGATCGCAAAAAAATATTCGGACAAGGACTATCAGATCACGGTGTCGGCTTCGTCCTCGATCGCGGGAAGTATTGGCCTGGGCCGCGGTGGTTCGGGCGTCGGTTATTACATCGCCGGCCCCGATATGGCAAAGCTCGGCGAATACGCCGATCAACTCGTCGCCCAGATGAAGGAAGATCCGCTATTTCGCGATCCCGACACGTCGTATGACGTCGGAACGCCAGAGCTTCAGGTGCTTATTGACCGCACAAAATCGGCCGACATGGGCGTTCGGGCGGGCGATGTCGCACAAGCGCTGAATACATTCTCGGCAGGCCAGATCGTCTCTACTTACAGTGAAGGCTCCGATCAATATGACGTCGTAGTGCAGGCAGACGAAAAATACCGCCGCGACCGCAGTTATCTGGGATGGTTTACGGTCGCTTCGACAAAGGGCGGAACCGTCGGCCTCGATCGGCTTGTCAAGGTCGAAGAGGGCCGCAGTCCGTCATCGATCAGCCGTCTTAACCGTCTCCGTCAGGTAACCGTTTCCGCAGGCCTGCCGCCGAATACCTCAGAGGCAGACGCACTGGCCAAACTCGACAAGCTTGTCGAAGGATTGAACCTGCCGCCCGAATATATTACGGGCGTGACAGGTCAATCTAAAGAGCTTAACCGTGCTTACACGGCCTTCATGTATGCGTTTCTCTTGTCTTTCGTGTTCATGTATCTGATCCTGGCAGCTCAGTTCGAATCGTTCATCCACCCGGTGACGATCCTGTTGACACTGCCTCTGTCGGTGCCTTTCGCGTTGCTCGCGACGGCGATCGCCGGGCAGACACTCAATATTTTTTCTGCTCTCGGGATCTTGTTGTTATTCGGTATCGTGAAAAAGAACGCCATCCTTCAGATAGATCATACGAATAATCTGAGGGCTAAGGGAATGAACCGATACGACGCCATCATTCAGGCTAATCGCGACCGGCTGCGGCCGATCCTAATGACCACGTTGGCCTTGGTTGCCGGTATGATCCCGTTGATCTTAGGAAGCGGCGCGGGTGCCGCAACCAATCGCTCGATCGGTGTTCTGGTGGTAGGCGGTCAGTCGATGTGTCTGTTGCTGACACTTCTTGCAGTGCCGGTGTTTTATTCCCTTTTTGACGATGCGGCCGAGTCGACTATTTGGCGACGGGCGAGCGCGCGAGTGGATCATTTCAAGGAAGGCACACTGTGGCCGGCTTTTGGACGAGTGGCGGCTGCGTTCAAGCCATCAGCCAAAGTTAAGAAAAAATCAGAGCCTGAAGTGACGGCGACCACGCGTGAGCGATTTCCGGAACAGGCGCCAGGCAAGTAATAGAATGTTTTACTCGAACGAGATCTCGATACGGCGGTGTTTCCTGTCAGCATTTGCTGCATCGGTATTCCTACTGCTCAATGCGGCAGTTTTGGCAGCCCAGAATCCACAAGCAACACCTCCCCCGTCAGAGCCGCGGCCCCCGGCATCGCCGGGAACTGTTCCCGCTCAGCCGCAGCCGGTTCCGCCCGGAGTGACTCCCAGTGAGCAGATCGCCAATCCCAATACCGTGATCCAGCAGACGCCGGGTCAGAATGTCGGAAATTCGGGCGGCGCCGCTCCGGCCATTCTCCCGGACGATCCGCCGCCGGTCGCACCTAATTTCGAGGCTCCGGCGCGGCCGCTGCCGAGCGCCGAACGAGTCGGCGTTGATGTTGCCAACCAGTTGCCGCTAACGCTTGAAGAAGCCGTTGAAATGGCGTTGAAAAGTAATAACAACATCGATATCTCTCGCAATAATGTCGAGATCGCCGAGTACAATCTTCGCGGCAGGCGTGGTGTATATGACCCTTTGATAACGTCGGAAAATTATTACGATAGCGCGACGACGCCTGTCGCCTCGACCATCGGTGGTGCCACAGGTGATTCAGTGACACAGTCGCGGTTTGTCGGCACCGCAGGACTTGCCGGATTTTCGCCATTTGCCGGCGGGTCGTATTCGGCGGACTTCAGTTCGTCCCGTCTTACGACCAGCAACACCAATGCGACACTTAATCCTCAGTTTCCGTCGGCACTTGTACTCAGCTATTCCCAACCGCTGTTTCGGAATCTGCGGTTCGACAACAACCGCCGGCAGATAGAAATTGCGAAAAAGAATTTGAGTCTGTCGGATGCACAGTTTCGCCAACAGGCGATCGAAGTCATCGCACAGGTCGAACAGGCGTACTGGAATCTGGTCTTTGCGCTCAGGAATCTACAGGTTCAGATCGACGCGGTAAAACAGGCCAGGACACAGCTCGAGAGTAATCAGCGGCTGGTCGAAAAAGGCGTCGTGGCACCCATCGATGTCATCGCCGCTACGTCGCAGATCACTACGTTTGAGCAGAGCGTTTACAGCGCGCAGGAAGATGTTACGCGGGCCGAGAATACATTGAAGACACTGGTGCTGCCTGACCG
>JBDTMQ010000410.1:0-2943 GCA_039934155.1 Acidobacteriota bacterium
GCAGAATTACCGGTTGGCGACCGGTGCACAAGCGATCAATGCCGGCACAACACTTTTGCCTGAGGCTCTGCCGGCAAATGACGTCGTGATGCAGTATCTGAAACATCAGTTGGGAGAGTCGCGGCCGGCGGCCGGCATCCTGGACATCGGAGCGTACGAATATTCAACGGCGGCTCCGTTTCAGATCAGCACGGCCACCCTCCCGATTGCCGTGAGAATGCAGCGGTACACGCAGACGTTGAATGCATCCGGCGGAAGCGGCAATTATGTTTGGAACAGTTCGGCCGGCAGCCTGCCGCCGGGCCTGTGGCTTGACCCGCCAAGCGGGATCATCTATGGACGAGCCAGATCGAAAGGCACATGGAACTTTACCGTCACAGCGACCGACGTCCAGACGGCTGCGGAGGCGAATCAAAGCTATTCGGTCCAGACGCGTCTTTATTAAAATCGATCCGTTCAGTTAAATTGAGCGCGAAACTCGTCAAAGCGGTCGTGGAGTTCTTTCAGCTCGGCCTGGAGATCTGATACACGCGTTTCCAGGCCTTCGATCCTCGCGTCGATGCCGGCTGGACGATCGCCTTGAGGCCCGGCAGCGCCTGCGGCGGCGGCCTCGACGGGACCCGAGAATAGATGGGCGTAGCGGGCTTCTTTTTGGCCCGCCTGCCGCTCGAGTTTGACCACGACGGGCTCGTCGCGGCGGCTAAGAAGATCTAAGGTTTCCTGAACCTCGCCGAGGCCTGAGAATTCATAGAGCCGGCCAGTTCGCTCTCGGAGTTCGCCCAATGTTTGCGGCCCGCGAAGCATCAGCACGGCCATAACTGCAACACCCGCATCGTCCAACTCATAAACGCCGGCGAGCATATGTTTGTATTTGACCGTCCGGCTGCTGCTACCGTAATAAAGATAGACCAGATTCCGGTCGCGAAGCGGGTCTATAGCCGACAGCACCGACGTGTCCGTGAGACTCATAACCGGATCGCGATTGCTTTTTTGATTGCACGCGGCAACAAGGCTGTTAAGGGTCAGCGGGTAATACTCGGGCGTGGTCAACTGTTTTTCTACGAGACTTCCGAGAATACGTGTTTCAATATCGGTTAATGGTCCAGACATAGGCAGCGATTAGGTTAATATTTTTTTAGAATGAAGTTTAGCGCTCTGCGATCCGGAAAGTGAATATTAATGTAGCTCGTACGCCTGACGCGATCGAGGCGGCTTCCCAGAGGCTGTCATCTGCCGGCGTGCTCGGATGCGATACAGAAACATCGGCATTGCATCCGCGATTCGGCAAGCTTTATTCGATCCAGTTCTCGGACGGCGATTTCAATTTACTCGTGCCGCTTAGCGAAGGCATATCCGTCGGCGCGCTCAGCGGACTTTTAGCGGACCCGGCGATAGTTAAGGTGTTTCATAATGCTAGATTCGATCTTGAGTTTCTTACCGCCGCCGGCGTCGAAGTAAATAACATCTTTGACACGATGATCGCCGAAAAGGTTTTGACGAAAGGTGCAAAACAGTCAGCCTCGCTTGCCGAAACCCTATACCGGTATTTTGCGGTCGATCTCGATAAATCACAGAGGAAAACATTTGGCCGCGGCTGGGATGGCGTCTGGAGCGACGATCTTGTAAACTACGCCCTTTCGGACGTCGTCCATCTTCCGCGGCTGATGCGCGAACAGACCGATTGGCTCGAAAAAATCGGTTTGACAGAAGAATTTGCCACGCATATGGCTAAGATCGTGTCGCTAAACTCGTAAGTAACTGCCCGGTCAAAGTAGTTAGGTTTGCGCTTCGACGCCGAATAACCTTTTTGTACCCATTATCAAAAGCCAGAACATGGGAATCGCTCCGCCGAGAGCACCCCCAAGCATTGCCAATTGCGTGAATATGTTCGGATAAAATCCCGGTACAAGGATCTTTGTAAAAGTATTTAGCGGAAATCCAAAGCTTCCCGCAAGCAGCAAAAAGCCCATTGCCGCGGGCATATATTTCGATCGGAGCACGAGAAGCCCCAGAGAAAACAGAAAAATCGATGTAAATATTTCGACGAGCCCTATTCCGAAGTTATTCATTCGCAGCAGGACGCTTGCGATCGTATTAAGCTGACCGGGCTGCAGTGATTGCGTGTAGTCTGGATTCGTGACCAGCGTAATGGCTCCGAGGTTATAAGTAGAATTTAGGATCCCTATACCGCCACCGACGAGCAACGCGAGTAAACAAACCGTCGCCAGTGGCTTATCTACATTCTGAAAAATGCTGAATATCGCCAGTCCGAAAAACATCAAGAATAAATGTGAAAGTATCATGCTTACTATCCCGGCCCGGAAAAGCGGCTCGAACGCGATCATATTAGCTACGGTCGCGGCCGCGTCACCGGATACGAGTATGTGTGGTCGAACATATACTAGACTGAATCCGGCCGTAGCGGCTCCCAAAAACCACAATAAGCCCGCGAATCGTCCACTTCCGACGGCTGTGTTTACTTTCGGCTCCATTCCTGTCTCTCCGTGCTATTGGTTCAAGTCTGTTGTTTCCGACGAGTCAAAAGACATGATTCAAAATGATTTGACCCGCATCGTTTACGATATTAATGCTTAAAAGTTCGCCTTTGACTATTGTGACGAAAAAGAGCACGCCAAATAGACGCGCCGTCCCAGTTTTTGTCCAAAGTGGAACGCGTTAAGCTTTCTCATTGCTAATTTTATAGGAAACAATCGACCCATATCGCTCGCGCAAGGGGGATGATTTCTAGTTTTTCACCCTAGGCTTTATAGGTCGGTCGCCGTTGGCGACCCGTGCGGTGTAGGACAGTGTTGCGGAAGGTTTCGCCGCAAGCGGCGATTTGCGGACAGGAGTGTCCGCCTTCCGTCACCATCGATGAAATGCCGGATGGCCTTCCTTGACCGCAACGAACACGCCGCGGCAGGTATCACAGACCTTTCCATT
>JBDTMQ010000411.1:0-2351 GCA_039934155.1 Acidobacteriota bacterium
CCGGGAAGATGCATGTCAGTTCCTGCGGGCCGGCGCCGGGACCCAGTTCGATCCGGCGATAGTCGATCTTTTCCTGCGAAACCTGAAATCCTTCGAAGACCAGATAGAGCAGCAGGGCCTCGCATATGACAGAGACGCTTCAGCCCTTCGTGGATCGACCTCAGCCCATGAGGCAGCGGCTAATCCAAACTACGTCGAACAGATTAAACGCGCGAACCGCGAGGTTTTCACGCTCTATTCGCTGGCCCGAGATTTCAGCTCTGCTATGACACCCGCCGAGACAATGTCGCTGTTTACCGGCAAGGTGCGGGAATTCGTACCGTTTGACACCTGTCTTGTCTATCTTCTCGGTGAGGATCGAACAACGGCAACGGCCGTGCACTCGCATGGATTGAATGAAAAGGCGCTAATTGGTAAAACGTGCGTGGCCGGTGAGGGAGCGACGGGGTTTGTGCTTCAAAAGGCCCAGCCGGTAACGCAGGTAGAGCCGGCACTCGACTTTGCGTCCAGCCACATTGAATTTGCTGGAGATTATCGAGCCATGGCTTCCGTCCCGCTTATCGCCGACGAAAAATTGATCGGCGCCATATCGCTGTACTCGGGCGAGTTGGCGGAATATCAGGACGAACACCTTCGGCTGCTCGAAACTGTTTCGAGAATTGCGGCCGATGCTATTCAAAAATCGCTGCAGCATGCGGTGACCGAGAATCATGCGTTGACAGATCCGATGACCGGTCTGCCTAATGCACGTAGTCTGCAGATGCATTTCGATCGCGAGGTAAAACGCTCTGAACGCACAGGAAATCTGTTTCAAGTTCTTGTTCTGGATCTGGACGGATTTAAGGCGGTCAACGATACATTCGGCCATAAGGCCGGGGACAAAATGCTGCAGGGGATCTCGAGGGTCATTGGCAGCCAGCTTCGCGAATACGACTTTCTTGCCAGATATGGCGGCGATGAATTTGTGGCCATTATCCCGGAAACACAGGGCGCCGATATTCGAGACATGATCTCCCGCATCGAGGCAGCGGTCGGCGGATTTCTGCTTCCCGTAGGGGACGAATACGTCAAGGTAGGTGTAAGCATCGGGGCGGCTTGCTACCCCACGAACGGCGAAACTTTTGATCAGATCGTCGTCGCTGCCGATAAGGCAATGTATGTCGCTAAGTCGTTTCGCAAAGACCGATCACGGAATAAGGATGTCGACCAGAATGTCCCAGCTAACCTGTCGGCGTCGGAACTTGATGGGGTGAATGTGGACGTGATCGATACTGCAAATACGCTCGCCGGTCAGCCATTGTTTACACCGGAAGACGGGCTGATCGTCGAACTAGATGAATCCCACATCGTTGCTTCGGCAGCTGTAAATTAAACTTGGAACGGAAAGGTGAGTCCGTTCCAAACTACGAGCCCTTTTGAACCGGCAACACGTCGATTCAAAAGGGCTCGAAGACTTTTATTGCCGAGATCAGTATCAGAATGCCTGTGAAAATCTAAAATGAATCTGATTCTGCCGCAGCTGATATATCGCGTTTACGTTATTTCCCTGCGGTATCAGAAATCTTGGCGGATTTAATAAATAGCCATAATCGACCCCGATCTCGCCGCCGATCGGCGTTTTGAGTCTGAGGCCAAGGCCCACCGTGTGCGACCACAGGGCTCTTAAGTTTTGCTGAAAGACGTCATTCGGCGGGACGCTGTGGGGTTTGAATATATCACCCGGACGAAGAAATACATTGCCGCCGTCATAAAAAGGCACCGCTCTAAACGATTTTGAGAACGGTATACGTGCCTCAAGATTGACAACAGCCAATGCGTTGCCGCCGAAAGGCACCGAGAACGGGTCCAACGTAACCGGATCGCCGTTACTCTTGCGAAAGATCCCCTGAGGAACTACGACTATCCGCGGCCCTGCTGATTCAAAATCAAAACCCCGAAGCGAATTTGCGCCGCCGGCAAAAAAGCGCTCGCTGATAGGAAGGATACCGCCCAGGCCGGGGAATTGGACGGGGTCGAACCGGTTGCCGCCCGAGAATACATTTGCGATTCCGATGATCGCACGCGCTGCAAATGTCGTGTTGCGGATCGCGGCGACCGGCGCCCGCGACAGGACCGTCGGCGTGTAATAGTAGTTGTACGAGGCCTGAAACTTATTAAATCCCACATTAGCACCGAGAAACGGCAGCGAGACGTTGTATTCGGCGGTAAAATAATCTCCGTTGGTGGGATCGCTTGCGCTGTACCGGCAGGGTTCAGCTGCTTCGCCGCGGGCGATAATATCGAGGATCGAATATTTGACCGAGCAGTTTCGGCGCGTGTCACGAACAAAGGTCGCGCCGAAGCCCGAGATA
>JBDTMQ010000412.1:0-3561 GCA_039934155.1 Acidobacteriota bacterium
GTTTCGTAATGTCTCGTGCAATTCCCTGAACTGCGACGGGAACTCCGTCCTTCGAAATAATGCTGCTGTTGATCTCGAGGGTCATTCGTCGTCCGTCTTTTGCCACGCAATCCACTTCGTACGCCGTACGCACATCGCGGCCGGTGACCTTGGCCTCTAGTTTTTGCTTGATAGTTGCAAGATGCTCAGGAGCGGCGATCTGCACCATATTCATTGTACAAGCCTCGTCGCGCGAATAACCCAAAGTCTTTTCGGCAGCATGATTTATCGAGATATAGTTTCCGTCGAGGTCATGAACATAAATGACGTCGCTCGCATTCTCGAACAAGTTGCGGTATCGTGCCTCGCTTTCTTTCAAATCTTCCTCGAATCTTTTCCGTTCGGTAATGTCCTGCCACATAACCATTCCCGAAAAGATCTCGCTGTTCTCGTCCCATACGGGAAGAAAATAGATCTGGAACCATTTGCCGTCCCTGTTTTGTTCTAGACGAACCGTCTCCCCGGCCAAAGCGCGGTGGTAAAAACCGATCCACTCCTCGACTTCTTTTTTCGGAAGTACTTCCCAGATCGTCTTATTCTCAAACATTTCCGAAGTATAACCGTGACTTCTCAGCTGTTCGCCGTCAGCAAGCGTAAATCTCAGGTCGTGGTCGAACAGCAGTACTGCCGCATCGGGTATATTTTTTGCGAGAGTGCGATACAATTTCTCGCGTTTGAGCAGCTCGTCATTGGCCTTTCGGGATTCGGTGATATCGGAGATCACGCCTTGGCGGTGTACAACGTTTCCGGCACTGTCTTTGATCAGGCAGCCTCTGTCTCTGACCCATCGGACCGACCCATCAGCGGTGATCACGCGATAGACATATTCGACGCGGCCGTTATGTGCCGTCGAATCGGTCGTTTCTTCGAACACCCATTTGAGATCCTCGGGATGGATCACCCGCAGCCAAATGTCCGGGTCCCGCAGCCATTCATCCATTGAATAACCAAAAGTCGAAAATGCGGGGCTTACATAGATCGGCGTGAAGGGCGGATCGGGCTGCACGGCGTAGAAAAGTACCGGTAAATTCTCAATAAAACTTCGGTACCTTCCTTCATCGTCGACGGTGTCAGCGAGCTGCACAACCGCCGTATTTTTAATGCGTGTATGTTGTCCAGAAGGTTTAGTTTTCATAAAGGTGGGACAGAAATGGACCGAGTCTGCCGAATTTTGTCACCGAGCAAGTGACGCAAATTGTTAAAAGGCACAGACTTCCTGGACGGGAGCGATTCCAGCCGAGAAACCCAACTGGTTGATCACGTGAGGTTTAAGTGAATCGACCCAGATCGGACCGCACTATCTCAACGCAAGTCGCGTTCCAAATTCTCTAATGAATTATTTATTACAACGCTCAAATTCGCCGATGCATCGCAAAAAGCGCACAACACTCCCTAAATCAAATCACGTTGGAGGAGACAATGATCTTGTTTAAAAGACTCACCGTTGCGGCTATGGTCGTGACTTTCGGCCTCACATTGGCAGTTAATAGTTTCGGGCAGGGATCTCGAACATGGAACAGCAGCGCGTACTACGGATACGGAAATTCTCGTTATTCGGCTCAGAGTGGGCGATATTCAGATCGCGGTCGGTATCGGTATGTAAGGCTCTCGCCACGTGAGCGCAGACGGATCGCTGCTCCCTTTCATGTCCAGCCTCCTCAAATTGTTCCGTCGGGTGAAACGCGATAATATCTCCATTAAATCAGACCCTGACTTTTTGCTGATCCACAATTATGAGAAAACTAACCGTATTTTTCCTTTTGTCCTTATTTTGCATTTCTTCTGTTGCTCAGACGATGCCAAAAGACGCGGATCCGGCGCTTTGGCAGCGAGCCTTGAAACTTCACCGAAGTTCCATCATCGTTGACGGACACAACGACATAACTTCACCGATGGTCGACGAGGATCTTGACCTTTCGACCAATACGGTCGGAAAATTTCACGGCGACGGTGATCCATTCCATACCGATCTGACGCGGCTTAAGGCCGGCGGCATTACAGGGGAATTCTTCGCAATTTACGTTTCCGGCGGCACACTTCGAACCGGCGGTGCGATGCGGCGTGCGATGGACCTGATAGATGCGACCTATCGCGAAGCAGAACGACACCCGAACCAGTTGACGATGTGTACAACTGCGGCTGACATACGTCGTGCAAAGAAACAAGGGCGTATCTGTGCTCTGATGGGCATCGAGGGCGGATACGCGATCGAAAATTCGTTGTTCGCGCTCAGGGATTTTTACCGTCTTGGCATTCGCTACATGACCCTAACGCATAATGTCTCGCACGATTGGGCCGATGCTCATAACGGAGAGGTAAAGAATAACGGGCTTTCGGAATTCGGAAAAGAAGTTGTTCGTGAAATGAATCGTCTCGGGATGCTGGTCGATATTTCGCATGTGTCGGCAAAAGTAATGAACGATGTACTCGATGTTACGACGGCTCCGATCATAGCGTCACACTCGGGCGCGCGTGGCGTGAATAACCATACACGTAATGTGCCGGACGACGTGTTAAAGCGTATTGCCGGCAACGGCGGCGTGATCATGATCAATTTTTATCCATCTTTTCTGGATGAGCGTACTAATCGTGAAGAGAATGAGCGTGCGGCACGGCTACGGCCCCAAATGCAAGCGCTCCGCGAGCAATTCAAAGACGATCCTGCCGGTTATAACGCTGCAGAAAGAAAACTGCTTGACGCGAATCCCATTTACCTTGCGCCTTATACGCGCATAGTTGACCACATTGACTACATCAAGAAGATCGCCGGAATCGACCACGTGGGGATCGGTTCCGATTACGATGGTGTTCCGTTCCTGCCGGCCGGAATGAATGGGGCCGAAGACCTTGTATTAGTAACCTACGAAATGCTTCGCCGCGGTTATTCGGATCAAGAGGTGAAAAAAGTACTTGGCGAAAATTTTCTGCGGGCTTTCACACAGGCTGAGAAGGTCGCCAACATCAACACACGGCAGATCAGCGGACGGGGAAGTCTGAAAAAACTGCCGCCGCCTAAGTCCAACTGATCAGACACGGGATGCTGTAACAGCGCATCGCTGCATTTGGCCATAAAAGGCCAGGCCGGATCTTGCTGGACGGTCACATTCCAGCATAGACCAGTTCTTTGACAACCTGACGCGTTTATTTATTTGCAAAAGCTGATCCTTAATGCCGTCATTTATTATTCATTCAAAGGCAGCGGTCCTTTCAAAGTGGAATAAGGCTTTAGCATGGAGGCAGATGGGTTATGGGAGTCACAAAAGTGATCATCAAATTGAAATACGACGACTCTGACGGCAAATATGGTAATCGATGGCGCGACGGCCAGACATATTTGTACCTGTTCCCACACCCGTCCGATAAACTCCGGGCAGGCGAATCGGGCAAATGGAGCGGCGACCGGCAAAGCGATATCGACAGCACAGCGGGCAGCGACCACGCAGTTTACAGCTGGAATATAGTTGATAAACGTGTAGATATTCTTTCAGCGAGGTGGCAAGAGGCTTCGTTAACCGAGGTGTT
>JBDTMQ010000413.1:0-7037 GCA_039934155.1 Acidobacteriota bacterium
GTGAAGCCCCTAGCCGAAGTGAAGAAGGGCATCGCGCAAAAATTACTCGCCGATCTTGAAAAGATAGAGACGAGCGATGACGCAAAGCGATATGCTTACGCGGCACGGGCAGGCATCCCGACCGAGGAGAATAAGGCTAAATACTGGAACGATTTCGTGAACAACGAAGAGATCTCGGAAAGCTGGATCGAGGCGGCTTTTGGCCCGTGGAACTCGATCAGGCACAGCGATTTGACACTGCCGTATTTGGAAAGAGCTTTAGGCGAGCTTCCCAACCAAAAACGCAACCGCAAGATCTTTTTCGTCAACGGTTGGCTCGGAGCGTTCATCGGCGGGCAGCGCAGCGGGGGGGCATTGGCGATCGTGAACAAGTTCATGGCGGACAATCCTGGCCTGGATAACGATCTGCGTTTAAAGGTGCTGGAAAATGTCGATCTGATCGAGCGAGCAGTGCTGATCAGGGGTAAGTACTGAAGAATTCCCCGCAAATACGCAAAGGAAGATAGCTGGGTCACGGGTTTAAGAGAAGAAGGTTTCCCGCAAAGTCGCAAAGCAGCAAAGACGCAGAAACGCGAAGCGAGATAGTTGAGAAGAAGATTCCCTTGCTGCGTAACTGCCCGGAATAAAGTGTGGTAGAGTGTGTGCCCTCCGACCCTTCACTAAAGGATGCTAAACAATATGCACAAGAGTGTGATCGCGGCGATCGCCGCTTTTTTGGTAGTGTTATCTTTTTCCTCCGCCCTTGATGCCCAGACTCGGCGCAGGCCGGTCCGCCGGGCTACAGTAAAGAAAAGGGTAGTGAAACGCGCTTTGATCCCATCCGGCGCTGTAAAAACGGCAACGGGCCTCACATATCTGATAACCCACAAAGGCACCGGCCGTTTGCCAAAAAGGGGCGAGACGGTTCTGGTTCATTACACAGGCATGCTGACCAGCGGGATAAAATTCGACAGCTCGCTCGACCGCAACGAACCCATCGCTTTTAAACTCGGTGCCGGCCAGGTAATAAAGGGATGGGACGAAGGCATTGCTAAGCTGCACATCGGCGACCGGGCCATTCTGATAATTCCTGCGACGATCGCTTACGGGTCGCGAGGTGCAGGCAACGGTTTGATTCCGCCGGGCGCGACGCTTGTCTTCATCGTCGAACTGGTCGATGCTAAGGAACTCGCGCTCAGTCAAGTCCTGTCCGACGCGATAAAAGCCGGCGGCGTTCCAGCTATGCGTACACGGTTTCAGGAGCTGAAAGCAAAAGGTCTCGGCAACATCTACGCGAGCGAGGGTGACCTTAACCGTCTTGGTTACAGCCTGTTGCGTCTGAAACAGATGGACAATGCGATCGCCGTTTTCAAGCTTATCGTAGAGGAATACCCAAACTCCGCCAACGCATACGACAGCCTCGGCGAGGCGTATTTAGCCGCCGGCCAAAAACAGCTGGCCATCGAAAGCTATGAAAAGGCACTCGCGATCGATCCGAAATTCAACAGCGCGACCAAGGCACTGGAAAAATTGCGTGCAGAACAATGAAGCAACACAAGAAGACGACATCGCGCGGGTCTGGCCACGCTTCATCTTGCTGATCGAAGAATTAAGGGCGATTCCGGGCTATCTGAACTAGGTATTCGGCCCGGCCGCCTCGGGCATAACGGTGGTATCCAGATCATCCTTTTCCGAAAAAACGTCGGCCTGTACTCTGATAATATCGCTCATCGAGAGAATGCCGGTCAACCGGTTACGGCTCTTGCGTTCGACTACAAAAAGCTTCAAAACCTTTTCCTGGTTCATTTTCATAATGGCACGGCTGATCGACTGATCAGGATAGACGGTGACGGCGCGTCCGGCGATCTTGCCGATATTCTGCGTTTGATTGTCTTCGGCGATACTGCGTTTAAGACGGGCGGCCGAAACGAATCCGATGCAGCGTTCCTGATCGTCAACCACAGGGAATGTGGAATATTCGAGAGATTGGATCCGCTTTAGCGCTTGATCGGGCGAAAGAGTGGCCGGAAGAGTGATCAACTCGGTCGTCATGGCACCGCTGACCGGCAGTTCCTCCAACTTATGCGTAGTGGCCTTTTTACGATTGGGAAGAAAGATGCCGTCCTGTTCGAGAAGAGCTTCGTAGATCGGCAGATGCCTGAAATGCCTGGCCAGCGCGTAAGAGGTCATGTTCGAAATCATCAACGGAAGGATGAGGCCATAGCTTCCCGTCATCTCGAAAATGATAAGTACCGACGTGATCGGTGCGCGGATCACACCCGCAAAAACGGCACCCATGCCGACGAGGGCAAAGGCGCCTATTTGGTCGGTCGGATGGTTAAAGATATGAACATCAAGAAAACCTACGGTGCCACCCAGCATTCCACCGACAAATAACGCGGGTGCAAAAATGCCGCCTGCGCCGCCGCTGGAGTACGAAAAGACCGTTGCCGCCAGCTTCATCAGACAAAGTGCTGCCATCACTTTTAGGGTCATCGAACCCGACAGTGCGGTCGAGAGCGTCTCGTAACCCCCGCCAGTTATGCCGCCGGACCCGAGAAAATAAATGGCCGACACCGCCAGCACGCCTGTAACTACCCCGCCGATCGACGGCAACGTCCACGCAGGAAGAGTTTTGATCCCGGCAAACCATTTCCTTAGCCGCAGAAGACACTCGGAAAATGTCAGCGAAATACCGGCGGCCGCTATACCGAGCACCGCGTAAAGCAACACGGAAGATAAGTAATGCAGTCCGTAACTCTGATTTATCGTAAAGACCGGATGCTCGCCGAGAATGCCGCGCTCGATGGCGGCGGCAATGGCGGCGGCGACGATAACGCCCGAGAGAACCGTCTGATCGAGATCGCCCACAACTTCTTCGATCGTAAAGGTAACCGCCGCTATCGGCGCGTTGAAGGCCGCCGCAATACCGGCTGCGACGCCTACCGGCAGCAGCCGCCGGAGATTCTGTTGTGAAAGAGCAGCAGTTTTGCCTAGAACACTGGCGACGCCGGCACAAATGTGGACCGTGGGGCCTTCGCGCCCGAGCGATGCACCTGAGCCGATCTGCAGAGTTCCGATCAAAAATTTTCCGATCGATTCGCGGAAAGGGAGCCTGCCGCCCTTGATCTCATACGCAACCTTTACCTGTGGAATGCCGCTGCCACGGGCCCCGGGAACGACATAGTAAAGCAAAAGGCCGCTTAGCAAGCCGCCAAGTGCCGGCGTCAGAATTGTAAGCCACATCCAGCCGTCTGACGTGGCGGCTCGGTTGATCAGAAGTTCTTCGGCAGTAAGGATCGAAAGATGAAAAGCCACGGCGACCAAGCCGCTCACCGCGCCAACTACAAGCGTGAGCAAGAATAATCGCTGTGATTCGCTGGGCGTTAGGCTTATGAAAGCCCTGAGCAGCAAAAGTTTGGTCCTTTTGCGATGCGGGCGATAGAGCCGCCAGTAAAGCCTAAGTCTTCGGGTCGAACCTGACAGAACGGACATTGTGCGAAAGATTTTACCAGAGCACGGCAATAAACAGCACATCGCTCGGGCAGCGGAATCGACCGCAATAGAGTGGCCGCTGTCAGTTGAAGTACATGATCAACGTCGGCGTGACATGTCGGGCCCTGCTGTTTTTGCCCTTCGTTTCGTTCAATTTCAATCTTGACCAAAAAGTAAGGTTTTGAGACAATAGCCTGTAACGTTTGCCAGATCAATAGTATGAAAATTTCCGCTCAGGAAGAATACGGCCTCAGATGTCTGGTGCAGCTTGCGAATCTGTCGGAGGGCGATTCGCTCACGCTGCCTCAGATCGCCGATCGCGAGGGCATTTCGGCGGCGAATGCCGGAAAACTGATGTGGCTGCTTAATAAGGCTGGTTTTGTACATTCGACCCGCGGCACGAAAGGCGGCTATTTCTTAGCGAGGCCGGCAATCGATATTCGGCTGAGCGAGATAATCAAGGTGCTGGACGAAGACGTGCTGAGCAAACATTGTGACAGTTATACGGGAATTCTCGACTCGTGCGTTCATCGCGGTGATTGCGGCATCAGGCCGGTCATCGTCGGATTGCACGAGATCGTCGAGAATGCGTTGTCACAGATCTCGCTCGCTCAGCTGGTGGGGAATGAGCGTTCGGTAGATGAAATGTTCCATCAGATACAGGGAATTCACAAAACGATCGAACCGATAAGCAGTAGGCATTAAGTAGAGCCGTTTGGGACTAATAGATGAGTACAGCAGCAGAAATATTAACTAATCGGGAATACAAATACGGATTTGTGACCGATATTGAGACCGAGACGATTGCCAAGGGGCTGTCGGAAGATACCGTCAGGCTCATTTCGTCGAAAAAGAACGAGCCCGAATGGATGCTCGAATTCCGGCTGAAAGCCTACAGAAATTGGTTAAAAATGACCGAGCCGAATTACTGGGCTAATTTCGATTATCCACGGATCGATTTTCAGAATATCTCTTATTATTCGGCCCCGAAACAAAAGGCAAAAAAGGCCAGCATGGACGAGGTCGATCCTGAATTGGTCAGGACCTTTGAAAAGCTTGGGATCCCGCTTTCAGAGCAGAAAATGCTTGCGAACGTTGCGGTCGATGCGGTTTTTGACTCTGTTTCTGTTGCGACGACCTATAAGAAAAAACTGCTCGAAGCGGGCGTTATATTTTGCTCGTTTACCGAGGCCGTTGCCGAATATCCTGAGCTTGTAAAGAAATATCTGGGATCGGTCGTTCCCATTAATGACAATTATTTTGCGGCCTTAAATTCGGCCGTTTTTTCTGACGGCTCGTTCGTTTTTATCCCGAAAGGCGTCCGGTGCCCGATGGAATTGTCGACCTATTTCCGCATCAACACGCAGGAATCCGGGCAATTTGAGCGGACCTTGATCGTCGCGGAAGAGGGCGGTTATGTCGCGTATAACGAGGGATGTACCGCGCCGCAGTTCGACACGAATCAGCTGCACGCTGCGGTGGTTGAACTTGTGGCTTTGGACGATGCCGAGATCAAATATTCGACGGTGCAGAACTGGTATGCAGGCGACGAGAACGGCAAAGGCGGCATTTATAATTTCGTTACGAAACGCGGAGCGTGCCGCGGCGTGAATTCAAAGATCTCGTGGACGCAGGTGGAAACGGGCTCGGCTATAACCTGGAAATATCCTTCGGTTATTTTGCAGGGTGACAACTCGATCGGCGAATTCTATTCAGTCGCCCTGACCAACAATGCACAGATCGCCGACACCGGAACGAAGATGATCCATTTGGGCAAGAACACCAAATCTACGATCATCTCGAAGGGCATCTCGGCGGGCAAATCCAACAACTCTTATCGCGGTTTGGTCAAAGTAATGCCGAAGGCCGCGGGAGCGCGAAACTATACGCAGTGTGATTCGATGCTGATCGGAGGTAAGTCCGCGGCGAACACATTTCCGTACATCGAGGTGATGAACAACACCGCGAAGGTCGAACACGAAGCCACGACATCAAAGATCAGCGAAGAGCAGCTCTTCTACCTGCAGCAGCGGGGCATCTCTCAGGAAGACGCCGTTTCGCTGATCATCAACGGATTCTGCAAGGAAGTGTTCCGCGAACTGCCGATGGAATACGCCGTCGAGGCGACGAAATTGTTGGGGTTGAAATTGGAAGGAAGTGTTGGGTAAATGATCAGTCAAACGCCGGAAGCGTGACATATTTATAGCGCAGAGTGAACGTGGGGATCCGAGTTCCGTAGGAACGACATTTTTTTATTTGGCAATTGTATGTCGCTCCTACGGAGCTGAAACAGGAATTGATTCTGACATTGCTATAAATTTTTGCTCCTATGGGGCTATGAGTCAACAATCGGATGGCCAATACATATTCTCAAATCTATGTGCAGTTGGTATTCGCTATCAGCGGCCGTCAAAGCTTGATCGATCGGGCGTGGAAGGATTAACTGTATAAATATATCAGCGGCGTTGTAAGAAATAAGGGGCAGAAATTGCTGGCGATCAACGGGGTGCCGACCATATTCATATTCTTTTGAACATGCAGCCAAACATCGCGTTGCCGGAACTCGTCAGGGATATTAAGGCTAATTCGAGCAAATGGGTGAATGAGAAACGTTTCGTTCGAGGCAAGTTCTAATGGCAGGAAGGGTTCGGAGCGTTTTCATACTCGCTTTCGCAGCTTGGTGAAGTAATTCGCTACATAGAGAGGCAGGAAGCTCATAATGCTTGAACGAGTTTTAGGGACGAATATTTGAAATATCTGAAGCGGTTCGAAGTGGATTTTGATCCGAAGTATGTTTTTGATTGGATCGAAGAGAGCCAGGAAGAAAGGATGTAAAGGTCATGGAAGGCGTGCAGATGGGTTACGCACCGGCGAGTGCGGAATTTGATTTGGTATTGCGGGAGCAGCTGCTTGACCGACGGGAGCGGCTGCAGAAGGCGCGTGCGCATATTGAGCTTGAACCGGATCTTACGCGGCTGTTGAACGAGGTGGACGCGGCCCTGGCCCGGTTTGATGCGGGCACGTACGGTTTGTGCGAGACGTGTCACGACCCGATCGAGGCTGATCGCTTAATGGCCGATCCGCTGCAGCGGTTCTGTCTGGGCGATCTGTCGCAGAAGGAGATCAATTCGATCCAGTACGACATGATGCTGGCATCGGAGATCCAGAAAGGCCTGCTGCCAAGGACGGAGGGATTATCGGACAATTGGACCGCGGATTTTGTTTACCAGCCGGCGGGCATCGTAAGCGGTGATTACGTTGACTTTCTCGAGCGCGACGGCGAACTGTATTTTATCCTGGGTGACGTTTCGGGGAAGGGAATGGCGGCGTCGATCCTGATGTCGAACCTGAATGCGATGTTTCGGGCACTGGTCCCTCTCGGGCTTCCGCTTTGCGAATTGATGGAAAGGGCGAACCACATATTTTGCGAAAGTACGCTGGCGAATCAATACGCGACGCTGATCTGCGGCAAGCTGAACGGCCGCGGCGAGGTCGAGTTCGTCAACGCAGGGCATTTGGCACCGATCATTGTCAATCATGAGGACTGCGTCGCACTGGAGTCG
>JBDTMQ010000414.1:0-3036 GCA_039934155.1 Acidobacteriota bacterium
AGTCACATCGCCCAACGTCGACGCGCTTATCGTCTGCGTGCCGCTGGCCGATTTTGACCCTGTCCATCCGTCGGCGCTCGTGCCGCCTGAAGCGGTGCAAGGCGTCACGTTGCTCACCCAGTTCAGATCGAACGTGCTGCCAGCAACCGGCCTCGTATTGAAACTCTGGCCCCTCAGGTCCGTTCAACGCAAAATTTACATGAGATCCATCGGCCAAATACAACTCAAAATACGTGCCATCAATCGCCGTACCCATTCCCTCTATGGTCCGGCTGAGCAACTTAGAACGAATATACTCAGCTGAAACCAGCCCCTTCATCTTTTTATCTGCACTTATCGTCCAGTATTTGAATCCCGCCATGCGCCCCTCCGATCTGTTTTGAATTTTAGGTCTCATTTGTAACCCATCTAAAATTTCGGTAAAGAATATGGTCAGGCCAACCTCATTACAATTCTCATTTGAATTGCACATTGGATCAAATAGAGGGTAAGGCGTGCGATGTTGCTATCCTCGAATCGTTGATCGATGATACCGTCATCCAATTCCAGTGCCAAGAAAACTCGGATCGAGACTGAGGGGATTCGGCTAAAGCCGGAAATGATTTCACTGCCATTGACCACGCTCTGAAGAGCGTGGCAAGTCATGACGAGTCCGGACAGATTCGAAGTATTTTTGTGCAGCCCGTTTCAACGGGCTTATTATAGCGGCTTTAGCATCGGGATCGAAAGGACGTCAAAACGCCCTTTGCTATCGATTGGGCGACCTGACCACGTGCTGACGCACGTGGCTATTTGCCGCGAAATGCGGACAGACAGCGGTTGGCGATCGGCCCGATAATTTTACAAATTCAATAAGGGGCAGTTATGATCGGGCGGGTACAAGACCCGCCCCTACAATGTCGTACGAACTCCCAGTTTCCGGGCTCTGCGGACATGCTAGCCCGCTCGCCTTAGCCGTACCGGCGTTTCCGGTGATCGCGGCCGTATGGAATGTTGGAACTGACTTCGTGTTTCATTCATTAGACGCTTGACAATGTGTGATACAATATTCCGATGATCCGCTCTGCGGCGGATGGCGTTCTTTGAAAATCTAAATCGTTGGATCTAAAGAGAAAAGCGGAGGTGTCTCACGGGTAATTCCTGAAGCAGCTCCCGTAAACACCCTTTTCACAACAACTTAAGTTTTTGCAAAGCCATTGTTTTTTAAACTATTCGTAAGACACCAGGCGTAAAGTCAGCAAATACAAACACTTAGAGCTAAAAAAGTGGCGTGAGACAGGGGTGAGACACCCTGAGACACAGGCAGTAAAAACGGGACGCGGCCCAAATGCCACACCCAAAGCGCCGCCGCCGTTCACTTCACGCTGAAACAAAAATTTGCGTGCGGTGAAACAAAACATCCGCTAGTTTGGCCGCATCAGCTTTGCCAGTCAAATTAGCTTTAAGATAGCCCTTTATTCCGGGACCCGGAGCTGTTCATCCTCCTGAGAGATCGTGATCGAACGGGGTTCGTCGCCGTCGCCTTCGATTCTGATGTGAAATGTCGTGCGGGGCAGCTCGGCCGATCTCAATTTTTCCGGCCACTCGACAATAACGACGTTGTAGCTTTCGTCAAGTATTTCGTTCAAACCGACCTCGAATGCCGCGTCGGCACTTTCGGGGATTCGCCAGAGATCAATGTGGTAAACATCGAACCGGTTGGTTCGATAAAGATTGACAAGCGCAAAGCTCGGGCTGGTAACTTCGTCTGGATCATAGCCGGCGCCGGACAAAATTCCCTTTGTGAACAGGGTCTTACCCGCGCCAAGCCCGCCCTCGAGAAGTGCTGCCTCGCCGCCTTTCAAAGTTTCACCAAAAGCCGCGCCGAGCGCAAACGTTTCATCCGGCGAATGAGAAACGATCTTTTTGAGCCTATTCACGGATCTGCCTTATGGCGTCTCCCAGACACTTTCGGACATCCGAGGCCGACATTACACGGTCGCCGAACCGATCGGATGCGATCTCGCCGGCCATCCCGGCCAGGTAAAGGGCTACTGCGGTCGTTTCGAAAAGTCCGACGCCCATTTTGACGGCCTGAGCCGCAAATCCAGCAAGTATGCCGGTTAGCGTGTCGCCATTTCCGGCCTTACCGGTGCCGGGTCCACCGGTCGGATTGATCAAAACTCGTCCCGACGGCTCGGCGACGATCGATCGCTCGCCTTTTAAGAGCAGTATCAGGTTGAATTTCGCCGCAAACTGCCTGGCTGTCTCGATCCGATCGTCGACTGACGCCTTTTCGTGCATGCCGGTCAGCCGGGCAAACTCGCCGTCATGCGGCGTTAGGATCAAAGGCAATTCGAGCGATCCGAGTATTCCCCACGGCGCCAGACAATTCAAGGCGTCGGCATCAATGATAAGAGGCGTCGTTCGCTCTGCTACCAAACGCCTGACAAATTGCTTTGTCGATTCATCCGTTGAGGAAAGCCCCGGGCCGACCGCGATCAGGTCAACGTTACCGTCGAAATCGGTAATATCGGTGATCGCCTTTTCCGAGAACGCCCCGGATGCGGTCTCGCTTCCTCCGCGAACCATCACCTCAGGATCGACGCGGGATGCAACAACGGGCAGACACGAGTCCGGCGTCATGATCGTCACCAGACCTACGCCGGAATGTATCGCGGCATTCCCAGCGAGAACGGCCGCTCCGGAATAGTTCCTGGATCCGGCGGCGATCAAAACGTGACCGCGTTTATTCTTATATGATCCAGGCTCGAAATCGGTCAGCGACAGCCATTTGCCAACGTCGTCGGCGTCGGTCACAAATGTTTGCGACGATGTGGAATTGACGAGTTCGCACGGTGAGCCAATTGATGCGACAAATAGCTCACCACCCGCGCGTGCAGCCGCGTCACCGCGTCCAGCGCCGAGGTTACCGAACCTTCCTGCCAGCCCGCCAACCGCGAGGCGTGTTCATTGGCCAGCACGATGCGGCCATCCAGGGCGCAGAGATTGTTGTAATGCTGCTCGCGGCTTTCATCCGTCCACGCCCCTTGGCAG
>JBDTMQ010000415.1:0-4554 GCA_039934155.1 Acidobacteriota bacterium
CGAATCTGATCGCGATCAATTGGGGCCAAGCGGGCGACACACCGGCACCCGGCGATTATGATGGCGACGGCAAGGCTGATTTTGTCGTTCGCCGGCCGAATGGGGGAGCCGGAAATTACTATAAGTACTTTAGCAACGGTACTTTCGGCTTCGAAGTTTTCGGAACTGCGACCGCTCAAATAGTTCCGGGCGACTACGACGGTGACGGCAGGACCGATATTTGTACGTTCAGGCCGAATGGCGGAACGTATGAATGGAGCTACGAGCCAAGCGGAACGGCAGGCACAACTGCTGTGACAGAGCAGTGGGGATTTGTCGGTCAGGATCTGCCTGCACAAGGCGATTACAACGGCGACGGTCAGACCGAATTCGGCGTTTATAGAATCGCCGACGGTAATTTCTGGTCGTTCAACAACGGCTCGCGTGCGATCAATGCACAGCCATGGGGCGCCGAGCCCGGTGATGTTCCCGCAGCGGGCTACAACACACACTGATCGTTGAGCGAAGTGCAAATTGCAAAGGAGGCCGAATTTCTCGGCCTCCTTATTTTATTTGTCGCGTTTCACGATATTTACGCAGCAGTCGACTTCGATGCTTCGGTTGAAAGCCCTCCATCGATCCATGCGAGAGTTCCGCCTTTTACGTTCGAGACATGTTCAAATCCTGCATTCTCAATCAAACTTGTCGCGGTACTCGATCGATAGCCGCTCTGACAGATAACGTATGTCGGGAGCTACGGGTCGAGCCGATCCAGATCTTCGGTCAGTGAAGTAAGTGGCGAATTGATCGTGTTGACCATGTGCCCGGCCGCATGTTCGCCCGGCTGTCTCATTTCCCGACCCGATATAATATGATGCCTGAGAAAGGCATCCTAGTAAGAACTACTTAAATTGCATATCAAGCTCGCTAAGGTTTGAGCGGTCAATGCTTCGCCGGATCAAAATCACATAATAATGCCCGCGTTTCGGCGGGCATTTGCAAGTCGCGAGCGTTAGGCAGATTTCTTCGAACTTTCTTCGCCGCTCTCGACGTATTTACCGACCACCTTGGCGATCGCTTCCCGCGAAACTGCTCCTACTATCCGTTCCTGCTCCTGGCCGCCTTTGAATAAGATCAGCGTCGGTATGCCGCGAATGCCGTATCTCTGCGGAACGTTCAAATTCTCATCCACGTTCATCTTGTAGAAGCCGGCCTTGCCTTCGAATTCCTCAGCGACGGCTTCGACAGACGGTGCTATCATCCTACACGGACCGCACCATTCGGCCCAAAAATCTACAAGGACCGGCGTGCTTGCGCCCAGTACATTTGTCTCAAAATCGGTATCTGTTACCTCTTTAGCAAAATTTGCCATGATCGTCTCCTATATATTTATCCTATTATAACTTAGCGATAATTTATTCCGCAAAATGGCGTTTCCAATATCATCGCCGAGCGGGTCTATCTTTTTACTTGGCCCGCTTTCTTATTGTAACAAATATTGTTACAGATAATCAATGGTCTTTGCAAGTCGATCTACGGCTGTTATGCCGCCCCTTCTTTTACGAGCGACGCGGATAAATTGATCGGAACAGCCGCAAGAGCTTTGCTGATCGGGCAGGTTGTCTTCACAGTTTCAGCGATCGACTGAAAATCAGCATCTTCTATCCCATCGACCACGGCGTGTACTTCCAGGTCGATACGATTGATCTTGAAACCGCCCTCATCTTTTCCTAGATAGACCTTCGCGGTCGACTTAACACTTTTTGCGGGCGTATTCCCTTTTTCGAGTGTCGCGTTGAGCGCCATTGCATAACATCCTGCCAACGCTGCCCCTAACAATTCTTCGGGATTGGTTCCAGGCTCATCACCCATCCGGGTTGCAAATGAAAACGCACCTTCGAAAAGTCCGCTGCCAAGAGCCATCTTTCCCTGCCCCGATGCCAAACTGCCGTTCCATTCTGCCTTTGCACTTCTTTCTGCCATGATCCTCTTTCTCCTTTTTATGGTTACCCGTTTACGCTTTTCATCATTATTTCCGGATATCGTGTTCCGGCAGCTGCATTTTTTGGAAAAGCCGCTTCGATCTGTGAAAGCTCGTCTTCGTTTAGATCGATGTCGGCCGCGGCAACATTTTGTTCAAGAAATTTCAATTTCTTTGTCCCCGGTATCGGAACTATGTCCTCGCCCTGAGCAAGTACCCAGGCGAGCGCAAGCTGTGATGCCGAGATCCCTTTTTCCTCGGCGATCTCCTTAACTTTTTCTACAAGTTTCAGATTCTTTTCAAAATTCTCTCCCTGAAACCGCGGCGAATTTCGTCGATAGTCGTCCTCCGCCAGATCATCGAACCTCTTGATCTCGCCCGACAAGAATCCACGACCGAGTGGCGAATAGGCCACGAGGCCCACGCCCAGTTCGCGACATGTCTCAAGAACTTCGTTGTCCTCAGGGTCGCGGGTCCACAAACTGTATTCGCTTTGCATTGCCGTTATCTTGTGAACACTGTCGGCACGCCGCAAAGTGTCGGCCGATGCCTCGGACAATCCTATGTATCGCACCTTGCCCTCTTCGACCAGCCGGGACATCGCTCCGACCGTTTCTTCGATCGGCGTGTCGGGATCGACGCGATGCTGGTAGTAAAGATCGATCTCTGTTATTCCCAACCGCTTCAGACTGCCCTCGACCGATTCCCTGACATACTCGGGCCGGCCGTTTATTCCCCGGACACTCGGGTTCTGAGGATCGCGGACAATTCCGAATTTTGTCGCAATAACACACTTATTTCGAACACCTGTGATCGCTTTGCCGACGAGTTCCTCGTTCTTATACGGACCGTACATATCGGCCGTGTCGAGAAAATTCACTCCGAGTTCGATCGCTCGGTGCAGAACCGCGATCGATTCGGCCTCATTTCTACCCGAATAAAATTCGGACATACCCATACAGCCGAGTCCGATCGACGAAACTTCCAGCTCACTTAACTTTCGATATTTCATTACTTCTCCTGCAAATTTGACGCATTTAGCGGGCAGGACCGCCATCTTCGGAACGGGCCTTCATACCGAGCTTGCCGCGTCACTTTCGGCATTCGTATTCTCAAGAATTGCCGTCGCCTCAGCCGGCTTCAGGTCCTTATTATAAACAAGCGTATCTGGCTGCTGTTTGCGGCCTCCCTCGGCCAGGCCGCCCGTATCATAAGGCGCAAAACCTATTTCTTCAATAAGATCAAGAACGACCTGTTTCGCCTCGGCATCGTCACCGGCTACAAAGATCACTCGGCGATCTTCAATCGGCGCATCCGGTTTGCCCTGAGTTCGCAAATGCTCGAACCAGATCGTGTTAAAGGCCTTGACCACCCGCGACCCGTCGAGAAACTCAGCCAGTATCTCGCTCGACGTCGTTTTGCCGTCATCGATCGCTTCAAAATTCCCGTCTCTTCCAAGATAATAATTGTTAGCGTCAATTACTATTTTGCCTTCAAACTGATCTGACGGAAGTGACCGATATTTGCCAAAAGGGATCGCGATCATGCAGACATCGCCGAAGGCCGCTGCCTCTGTCGTCGTGCCGGCCTTACATTCGTCGCCCAGCGAATCAAGCGTCTTTGCCAACGAATCGGGTTCGCGAGAATTGCTGATCAAAACCTCATGACCCGCGTTAATAAACAGTCTTGCCGCATTAGCACCAATATGTCCTGCACCAATAATTCCGATCTTCATAAGACCTCCGTCGTCACCAAAGATTCACCTTACGCGGCAAGCGGATGTCTTGCCTTCCTGATCGCTTATGGGAGCCGCCGTGATTCGAATTTAAATCTCATGATCCGCACGAGTCGCTCGAGTGATCAAAGATCAATTTACTTTCAAAACTATCTTGCCGGTCGTTCGCCGTCCCTCCAGGGCCCGATGTGCATCGGCAGCCTTTTCGAGAGGATATTCGGTTATAGCGATCTTAACGCGTCCCGAGGCAACGTGATCGGCAAGCTCTGCGGCAAAGGCGGCCCTCCGTTCCGCGGGCTCGAGGGAAAGCCAATAACCTCGAACGGTCGTGTTTTTCTGTAAAAGGCTCAGAATGGGCAGCGGGTAATTCTCACCGCTGGCGGCGCCATACACTAGCATCGTTCCGTTGACGCCTAATACCTCCAGATTCCGCGCAACGATCTCGCCGCCAACCATTTCGATAACTATGTCAACGCCTTTGCCGTTGTTCGCTTTTAACACTTCATCGGGCCAATCGTTCTCAGAATAATTGACTGCTGCATCGGCGCCAAAAGAGAGTACCTTCTCTAGTTTTTCGGTCGAGCTCGCCGTGCCGATAACTCTCAGGCCCTTAAGTTTTGCCAATTGCACAAGTATACTGCCAACACCGCCAGCGGCCGCATGGACGAGAATGGTCTGCCCGCTTACAGCGTCGTTCAACAATCCGAGCGCCGTCATCCCCTGAACGAGCAAGGCCGTCGACTCAGCATACGAGATCTGGTCGGGAAGCGGGTTGACTTGCTGAAAATTCACCGACACGTATTCTGCATATCCGCCGCCGGATGTGAACGCAAGAACACGATCGCCGGCTTTAATTCCT
>JBDTMQ010000416.1:0-22984 GCA_039934155.1 Acidobacteriota bacterium
CAGGTACTGCTTAACCAGGGCAACGCAAACTCGTTCAAGGTTCGTGACGAAAATTCGCTGCCACCCCACACGTCGGGCTGCGCCTTCGACCTTGCCAGAAAACACATGACGGCCGAAGAACAGAATTTCGTCATGCAGGAGCTTGCCGAGATGGAAAAGGCCGGTCTTTTGGACGCGTTGATCGAATACGGAACCAATGCCTGTTTCCACGTGTTTATTTACGACGACGCAAAACCGCCGCGGATGTGATCTCTGCCATATCTACCCGACTCTATCCTTTGCCTTTCCGGCCAAATTTCCTAGACTTTAGAAATGACAGATCCTGATCCGGGAAAGCATACACTCAGCGGGCTCGCTCGTCGGCTGGGCAGATTGTCTGCGGAAAAGCGTCGCGCCGCTCTCGAGATAAGTGCATCGCTTGCCGGTGTAAGCCTGCGGGCAAGCCGGGAATTTGTCGGGGCCGTACCGAGGGCCGCAAAGATACTATCTGCCGATGATCTAAAAAATTGGGGCGAAATGGGCCGCCGCCTCGCGATGGGAAACGCCGAGGCGGGCGCCAAATTTTTTGCCGAAGGCGTCGAACCGCTGTCATCGGTACCGGAACCCTCTCGTCCGCTGCTCTTTCAGATCTGCACGCGGCAGCTAGTACTTTCCAGCTCGATCGCACTCGAATCCTATCATCTTATTCCACAGCTCGTTGAGGTCATCGACGATGAGGAGTTAACAACGTCGATCCTCGGCGTGGCGGCCGATGTCGCCGGGCGATCGGCCAAACACAGTTCGGACTTCCTGAGGCATACGCCTGACGTCGCAAAGACCCTCGCGGGGTTTGGCGCTGATAAAGAGCTTGTTTCCGTCGAAGTGATCGAGCTGGCCTCGGCCTTTGCCAAGCGAACGGGCGGAATGGCGGCCGAACTCTGGGCGAATTTACCCGATTCTCTTTCACCGCTGACGGCCCAGGCGGCCATTCGGCTGGCTGGAACGGCGGTCGACCTTCTTCAGTTCGGCGGCAGTGTGACGCTGCATTTCATCTCAGCGGGCAGCGAAATACTCCAGCAGTCGCCAACGGCCTTTGATACCTGGCGCGAGGTTGTCGGACTTGTTGCGGTACGGGGAAATGCTGTTTTGATCGCATTCCTGCGTGCAACTCCCAAATTCCTGCGACACATGCAGATACTGAGCTTTGGCGGTCCGACGGCCGATTCCGATCGAATTTCGGCAATTCGCCGGGTGCTGCAAGTTACTGTAAAGATCGCCGGGTCGGACGCCGAGAGCGCGCTCGCGGCGTTTCGTTCAAGCACCGCCGCACTGCGTCGAGTTTCACTCGAACAGCTGGAAACGTGGGTCGATGCAGGGATCAGGGAATTTGAGGAAGCGTCGCCAAAAGCCCGCCGCAGCTATTTTGCGCTCGAAACTAAACATTCCAACGCCAATCTTGACAAGACAAGGCTCGGCCTACATCTCGAATCTGTTCAAAATGTGCTGCGCATTTATGTCGAAGGTCTGACGGGCAAAACCGTCGAGGTTGCTCCGCTGACCGCCATCCCGCAGGAATCACGGATCGGTGACGGAAAAACGATCTATCTGCCGTCGGCGATCGCCGAATTCGATGACGAAGCGGTCGACTTTAAACTCTATAAGGTACTTGCAGCCTACGCAGCCGGGCAGATCGAATTCGGAACGTTTGAAAAGGACACAACGGCCCTCAAAGCGGCATACGACGATCTTTCACTCCTATATGGCGCTACAGCTGACGAACTGGCCGCATTTTCACTTGACGGCTATTTGATCGATCTTGACCGGGAAGAAGATGTCCCGGCGGCGAGCGAGCCAAGGCCGCGAATGCCTGCTGGATCTGATCACCGGGCCGTGCTTGAACTTTTTCCTGAGCCAAGACTGGCACGAAAGATCTTCGGAACGATGGAAAACGCGCGTATCGACAGCCGCCTGCGGCATTCGTACCGTGGGCTGCGCGCCGATCTCGATATAATGCAGCGATATTTGAAAGACGGCAGGCCATTTATCTTCGACATTCCGGCCCACCAGGTTCCTTTCGAATTACTGTTCCAGATCACGTTATGCGGCGGCGCGTCGGTCGATTCAAAACAATTCTACGGTCAGATCGTTTCCGAGATCGAAGGTATCGTCGAGAAATATGTTTCAGCCGACAGCGCATCGGTCGCTGATGCACTTATGGCGGCAAGCCGCGTTTATTCACTTTTTCAGAACATTGCTCCGGAATTTACCCAACAGCAGGAAACCGAATACCAGGAAGATAAAAGCGAGCATGCCTACGAAGATAAGAATGCCGGCGAATCGGTAGCCGAAGACAAAGTGACACGCGAGGAAAAGCCTGCTCGTGATCAGGATATCAGCGACCTTTTCAATGCGTGGAACGAGTTGAACGAGGATGCCGAGCCTGATGATCTTCAGGGCGCTGAGGCGTGGTCGCATCACGAAATGCCCGAGCAGTCATTGGAGCCGGATGAAACGGCGTTCGCTTACGACGAGTGGGACCGCGAGCTGAACGACTATCGTGTCGGCTGGAGCCGTGTTATCGAGAAAAAAGTAAAAAAAGGCGACCGCAATTTCGTCGAGCTCGCCCGATCCCGTTACCGCGGCGTGATCTCGTCGATCCGTCATCAATTCCAGTTGATGAAACCCGAAAATATGACACGGGTCAATCGCGAGCCGGACGGCGAAGAATTCGATTTGAATGCCCTGGTCGATTTCGTCATCGACCGCCGGGCGGATGGCCATCAATCCGAAGATATCTACACCAAGCGTTTGCGAAAGCGCCGCGACGTCGCCGTTTCACTTCTGCTTGACCAGTCATCTTCGACCGCGCGTACGATCACGCGAAATCCTTTGCAGCCTTACACATATCCGGGCCGGCGCATTATCGAGATCGAAAAAGAAGGCCTTGTGCTGATGAGCGAAGCCCTCGAGGCCGTCGGCGATGTCTATTCGATCAATGGTTTTACCAGCGAAGGACGACGCAACGTTAAATTTTACGTTGTTAAGGATTTTGATGAGAAATATTCCGACGAGATCGAAAAACGGATCGGCGGGATCACGTTTCAAAACAATACGCGGCTTGGTGCGGCGATCCGGCATGCCGCGGCTAAACTGCTCCGCCAGGAATCACGCACCAAACTGCTAATCATTCTTACCGATGGCCGGCCGTACGATCACGACTACGGCGACGCGCGCTACGCCCGGGAGGACGTTCGTGAGGCCCTGATCGAAGCAAAAACGAACGGCATAACGCCATTTTGCATCACCATCGACCGCGAATCGGAGAGCGAGCTGAAGGATCTCTACGGTGACGTCGGCTACACGATCATCGACGATGTGTTGAGCTTGCCTGAACGAATGCCCAATATTTACCGGCGGCTGACGAGTTGAACTTAGAGAGCTGCCGCGAAAAATCAAGTGGTCAGGTCCTTCAACAAAACACCGACGAAATATGCCAATCCCGCCGCTAGTGCGCCGACAAAAAATGTTTCGAGGCCCGAGCGAAGCCATGACTGCGTCGACCAGCGGCTCTTGACCGAGCCGATGATAAAAAACGTAAGTCCGGTCAGAACGGACGAGACGGTGAAAGAGGCCTGCATCCCAAAAAGGTAGGGTAGCAGCGGGACGAGGCCGCACAAGAAAAAAGCCGAGAACGTGCTCAATGCCGCTTTCGAGGGTGAGCGTACCTCGGTCGGCAGTCCGTATTCTTCGGTCAGCATTGTCTTGACCCAAACGTCATTGTCAGACGTTATGAGTTCAACCGCCTTCTCAAGCGCCTTTCCTTCAAAACCTTTATCCCTATAAATTTGGCGAACCTCTTCGCGTTCGCCTTCGGGCTCGACGGCTATGTGTCGGCGTTCGATCTTTTCAAGGCGTCTGTAATCGTCGATCTCGGCACGCGTGCCCAGAAAATTACTTGCGGCCATCGAAAAACCGTCCGCCAGGAGATTTGCCGATCCGAGTATAAGCACGATCGTTACAGATAGATCGGCCCCCGCAACGCCCGATACCACGGCAAATGTGGTTACGGCGCCGTCGATCCCGCCATAGATCCAATCACGAACATAATTGTGCTTTACCGAGGCGATCCGCTCGGCTATGGCTTCGATAGAATGGTCATGTTCGAGTTCTGGCACGCGGGAATATTATTCGTCTTTACCTAAAAACAAAAGGCCGGCAGCTTCAGACCGGGGGCAAAAAGAAAATCGGCCCACGAAATGCATTGCCGATCGTTTAGTAAAAATGGTGGCGGGGGGGAGACTTGAACTCCCGTCCTCGGGGTTATGAATCCCGCGCTCTAACCAGCTGAGCTACCCAGCCATGAACTTTCGATTATAGTTTGACAGGCGAGAAAATCAAGTCATCACCACTACCGGGCCATTTCGACACTGCCTGGCTTGATTGTTATTATTGCTCCCAGATCATGTCCGAAAACATTGATCCTATGCCGATAGTTATTGCCGCCTCTGTCGATCACCTGAATGTCGTCCTGGCGCTTTTTGTGATCCTGGCGGCGGCAAAACTGATGGCTGAGCTCTTTGAGCGGTTTCGTTAACCGGCTGTCGTCGGCGAGAGCGGGGCCGGCGTAGCGATCGGACCGGCCGTTGTAGGTTGGGTCCAGCCGTCCGAAATCATCTCGATCCTTGCCGAGACAGGTGTAATCTTTCTGCTGTTTACTGTCGGCCTGGAAACAAGACCCCGCGACCTTTTCAATGTCAGCATGCGAGCCACCCTGGCGGCCGTTCTCGGCGTCGTTTTGCCATTCGCTGTGGGTTTCGCGATCGTCAACATCTGGGACGGCTCTTTTGTTGAGGCTATGTTCATAGGCGCGTCGATGGTGGCAACATCCGTAGGAATAACCGCGAGAGTGCTCGGGGCGATGGGGCTGCGTCATCAGCGAGCAGTTTTTCGCCGCGGTCCTTTTTATGGCCGTTGCCACGACCCTGATCGCACCGCCCGTTCTTAAAGTGCTCTACTCCCAAGACATTAGCAACGACGGCGTCGAAGATGTGATCGTCGAAAGCGATATTTCAGAAGAATTTACACGCATCGGCTGAGATCTGATAATATTTTGCTTAAAGCGAAATGTTTTCACAGTGTCTAAAAGCAGGAAGAACTTTGCCAACGCTGATCGCTGCCGTAATTTGCTCGGTCGGCCTCTGTTCTTCGGTTCTTTCACAGACCTCATTGACGAAAGCTTCGTCCCGCAGTCTGACCATTATCACCGAGCCCAGCTCGACGATCTGGCTTGATGGCATCCAGTATGGTGCGACTGATGACAGCGGCAGGCTCGTCATTAATTGGGTCCCTCCCGGCGCTCATACGCTAAAGATCCGGGCCCGCGGCTTCAAACAACTGACAAAAGTCGTACCAGCGACGACAAAAGGCGAAACTGCGGCTCCGCTGATAAAGACGTCCGATCCGGCCGAGGTGGCATTTCAGGAGGCCGAGTCGCTGCGTTCCGTTGATCGGGGGAAAGCTGCCGAAGCATTTCTTTCGGCGATAAAGCTCAATCCCAAAAATATCGATGCGTTTATTGGCCTTGCCCGAACTTATGCCGAGGCCGGCGAGTACGAAAAGGCGTTGACCGCCATCAGGAACGGACGCCGATTAAATCCTGCCTCGGCGGAATTGTCGGTGATCGAAGGACGAGTTCAGAAGGACTCAGGCAGCGAAGAAAGGGCGATAGCCGCTTTCAACCGCTCCCTTAAAGAAGGGAGGGGCTTTCAGCCAGAGGCCTATACCGGTCTCGGCCTACTATATAAAGACCGGGCCGAAACCGCGGGCGGCTCGGGCGATTACGACCTCGAGAACGAAGACTATACGCTCGCGGCGAAAGATCTGGCAGCTGCCGCCAAACAGCTTGGCGGATCGCCCGACGCTATGGTCGTCTATCAACTTTTGGGGCTGATATACGAAAAACAAAAGAAATATTCGGCGGCTATCGGCACTTACGAGGAATTTCTGGCCATCTTTCCAGATACCGGCGAGGCATCCGCCGTCAGGTCGTTCATCGACCAGATCAAAAAGCAAATGCAGTCTAAAAATTGACCTCTGATTCGGTCAAAATCGGTCAGATCCATATAAATCCTTCCAGAACCCGCCAAAAAGATTTCTTGACAGTCATCTGTTTAAGCCTTACTATTATGTTTCAACGGTGTTTACCACCGCTGACTTTACACCTCTCTTACTAAGTCTAACTTAGCATTCTCGTCTTTTTCCTCTTGCGTTTTTCAAAACAAAGGGAACCGAACAATACAAAATGTCAGCAAAACTAGGGGAAATTCTTGTCCGAGAAAACCTGGTCACGCCCCAACAGCTGCGTGAAGCGCTCGATTATCAGCGGACGAGCGGCGGCCGTTTGGGTTCGAATTTGGTCAAACTCGGGATCATCTCAGACGATGTGATCACAGCCGTACTCTCACGTCAGTATGGTGTTCCCTCGATCAATCTGGACCTGTTTCACATCGAAGATTCGGTAATCAAACTCATTCCTCAAGAGGTCGCTCTTAAATATACAGTTCTGCCTATTTCGAAAGTCGGTGCAACGCTGACCCTCTCGATGGCCGACCCCACAAATGTCTTTGCCATGGACGATATCAAGTTCATGACCGGACTGAATGTCGAACCGGTGATCGCGTCTGAGGCCTCGATCCAGCTCGCGATAGGCAAATATTACAGCGGTTCGACCCAGATCGACATTTTTGACGCTGCAATTCCGTTCGAGGTCGAAAAGACAGGTGCCAAGAACGGACGCACCGGAAAGAACGGAAACGGAAAGAACGGGTCAAAGACCCTAAAAGTTGACGCGCGTCTCTCCGAAGCCGATCTTGATGTCTCGCTTGGCGACTTTGATTTTGCAACTCAACTGGGTGCCGAGGAATTCGAAGTTGTCGAGCAGAACGAAGAGATCAATCTCGCCGATCTCGCCAGGCAAAGTGAAGATGCGCCGGTCGTTCGGCTGGTCAACGTTTTGATGGTCGATTCGCTTCGCCGCGGCGCGTCGGACATACACGTCGAACCTTACGAAAAGGATTTTCGCATTCGTTTCCGTATCGACGGTGTGCTTTATGACGTCATGCATCCGCCCATGAAAATGCGTGATCCGCTGATCTCGCGTTTAAAGATCATGTCCAAGCTGGACATTTCCGAGAAACGCCTGCCCCAGGACGGACGCATAAAGATCAAGGTCAAAGTAGACGATCGTTCGCGGGAACTGGATTTTCGTGTATCGACACTGCCGACGCTCTTTGGCGAAAAGGTCGTGCTCCGGCTTTTGGACAAGGAAAAGCTGATGCTCGATATGACCAAACTCGGCTTCGAGGCCGAAAGTCTCGAGAAATTCCAGAGGAATATTGCAAATCCGTACGGAATGGTACTGGTTACTGGCCCGACCGGTTCTGGTAAAACGAACACGCTTTATTCGGCCCTTCAGACCCTGAACACGCCCGAAACAAATATCATGACGGCCGAGGATCCGGTCGAATTCAACCTTCAAGGTATCAATCAGGTGCAGATGAAGGAACAGATCGGCCTGAATTTTGCGGCCGCTCTCAGATCGTTCCTGCGGCAGGACCCGAACATCATCCTTGTCGGTGAGATCCGGGATTTTGAAACGGCTGAGATCGCGATCAAAGCCGCGCTCACCGGCCATTTGGTGCTGTCGACGCTGCATACCAACGACGCGCCGTCGACCATTTCGCGTCTTGTGAACATGGGGATCGAACCGTTCCTCGTTGCAACAAGCGTCAATATTATCCAGGCACAACGGCTTATCCGCCGTATTTGCAAGGACTGTAAAGAGGAAGCCCATTTTCCGGTCGAGGCACTGGTCGAGGCCGGGTTCAGCGAACAGGAGGCCGCCACGATAAAGATGTACAAGGGACGAGGCTGTGAGATCTGCCTCGACACCGGATACAAAGGCCGTGTCGGTTTGTATGAGGTCATGGAGGTCACAGACGAACTTCGTGAACTGATCATAATCGGCGCGAGCGCGATCGAATTGAGAAGGAAGGCGATCGAGCTCGGAATGATAACGCTTCGCGAATCAGGCTTGTGCAAGCTTCGCGACGGTATCACGACGGTCGAAGAGGTGATGAAGGAAACGGTTGCGTAGCAGCCATTTGGAGGAAAATATGCTGATTAGGGCAATTGCATTATCGATCGCATTACTGGTAGGCATGGGTACGATCATCCCGCTGGCAACGGAGTATGCCCAGGCCGGACCGAAAAGGTCAAAGAAATATCGTCAATCAAAAAGGTACAAGAAATATTCCAAGCGCTGGTGGCGCCAATATCACGCGCGTACGAAGCGGAAAAAGAATCTGCGGGCGCGCCGCCGGTCAATGCGGCTGCGACAGCTGAGACTTGCACGCAACAACCCGCGAACGGTGTCGAAAAAACCGGTAACCACGGCCACGGCGGTGCCGACGGAATCAACGGTAGCATTGCTGCCGTCAGGCCAGCCGGCACCTGATGGGTGGCGGAAGGACGAAAGCACCGGAAGCGAGGTGCGGTTCAAGCTGCAAAACGGCAACGGTGCTGAAGTCGGCTCGGCGTCGATCTCAGTACTCGGGCCGGCATCCGGCAACAGTGTTTCGACCGGACGTAACCCGGCTGTCGGCGGTGTCCCGACATCGGCGCTTCGCCGTGAGGTCATTAACCGCATGGTCCGCGAAAATGGCTGGGTCGTCAACGACTATCAGAAAGAGATCGGCGGAAAGACCGTCTATGTCGTCGTCGCGCAGTCACAGGAAGGCTCGCGGGTCCAGTCCCGAATGTTCTATTTCACCGAGGCCGATGGCCGGATCTACAGCGTAGCGACCAACACACCGGCCGATACCGCGGAACGCCTGGCCGAAGAGTCAGAGAAGGTCATTTTTTCGCTGCAGGCGCGTCCGAGACCTATTCAACAGGCGGCAGTAAAAGAATAAATACCGGCATTACGACCCGCGTCGCCTCTTTCTCGGGGTGACGGCGGGCCGGCCGCTTCGCTTGATAAAGTTATGAGCATAGAACAACAAATCACAGTCGAATCGCAGGTAACATTGCCCGAACTACTTCGAAAAATGACCGAGGCCGGCGGGTCCGACCTTCATTTGACCACGAACTCGGCGCCTCAAATCCGCGTTCACGGTCATCTTTCGCCGCTGTCGATGTTTCCTCCGATGACGCCCGCCGACACAAAACGGCTCGCATATTCAGTGTTGACGGACGCGCAAAAGCACCGCTTTGAGGAGAATTTGGAACTCGACTTCTCGTTCGGCCTGAAGGGAATGTCGCGGTTCCGCGCCAATCTTTTCAATCAGAAAGGCGCGGTCGGTGCGGTGTTTCGTGCAATTCCTTACGAGATCAAATCGTTTGACGATCTCGGACTGCCGAAAGTCGTTGCCGATATGTGCAGAAAGCCGCGCGGTCTGGTCCTGGTGACCGGCCCGACCGGCTCCGGTAAATCGACGACTCTGGCTTCAATGGTGGATAAGGTCAATATCGACCGTCACGAACACATTCTTACGATCGAGGACCCGATCGAATTCCTTCACAATCACAAGAATTGCGTTGTAAATCAACGTGAGGTCGCGGCAGACACGCATTCATTCGGCGCGGCACTTCGAACCGCTCTTCGTCAGGATCCGGACGTCGTACTCGTCGGCGAAATGCGCGATCTCGAAACGATCGAGATGGCCCTTCGAATCGCTGAGACGGGCCACCTTACCTTTGCGACGCTTCATACCAATTCAGCATATTCAACGATCAACCGTATCATCGACGTCTTTCCATCGGCCCAGCAGGCCCAAATCCGCACTCAGCTTTCACTCGTGCTTGAAGGGATCATGTGTCAGGCCCTGCTGCCAAAAGCCTCGGGTGACGGCCGCGTAATGGCTCTTGAGATCCTTGTGCCTAACGCCGCCATCAGGAATCTTATTCGTGAGGATAAGATCCACCAGATCTATTCGATGATGCAGACCGGGCAAGACAAGTTCGGGATGCAGACCTTCAACCAGGCCCTCGCAACGCTGCATCATAAGCGGCAGATCACGCTCGAAGCGGCAATGCAGCGGACATCAAATGCCGATGAGCTCAGAGAACTGATCGAGCGAGGCTCCGGCCTGAATCAGTCATATACAGGTACGGAAAAACCGAAAGTTCCGGCCGGCAGTCCCTATGCCCAGGGAAGACCCGTCGGACAGCGGCCGCCGGTACGGTAATAAATTCAGATCCAGATCGACAGGAGTCAGTGAAAAGAGATGCCTACATACGCTTACAAAGGAAGAAACCGACTAAATGAAATGGTCGCCGGAGAAAAAGAGGCCGCAAGCCAGGACGAGCTTCGGGCGCTGCTTCGACGCGAACAAGTCATATTGACCCAGGCGTCGGAAAAAGGGTCGGTCGTCTCGATCCCTAAACTTGGCCGGCGAAAAAAGGCCGGAGCTAAAGAGCTCGCCGTTTTTACCCGACAGTTTTCGGTCATGATCGATGCCGGTCTTCCGCTGGTACAATGTCTCGACATTTTGGCTGAGCAGCAGCAGAATGCTTACTTTAAAGACGTTCTTCGCCAGGTCAGACAAAATGTCGAAGAAGGAGCGACCCTCTTTGCGGCGCTTGAGCGCCACCCAAAGGTATTTGATTCGCTTTACACGCATATGGTCGAAGCCGGCGAAACGGGCGGTGTGCTCGATCTGATCCTGCAGCGGCTCGCGACCCTTATCGAAAAGGTCGTTAAACTTAAAAGAAGCATAGTTTCAGCCTCGATCTATCCGGCAGCTGTGATCCTGGTGGCCGTCGCCGCGATCGCCGTCATCATGGTCGTCGTTATTCCACAGTTTCAACAGATCTTCATCGGTTTGCTGGGCCCGGGCGAATTGCTGCCGCTCCCGACCCGCATCGTAATGGGAATAAGCGGCTTTCTAGCCGGCTGGGGCGGACTTGCACTGCTTGTTTCGTCGATCGGTGCCGCGGTCGGCATCAAGTATTATTACAAGACCGAAAAGGGCCGCTGGCAGATCGACACTTTGCTCTTAAAAACACCTGTTTTCGGCAGCCTTTTAAGAAAAGTTGCCGTTGCGCGTTTTTCACGTATCTTGTCGACACTGCTTTCTTCAGGTGTGCCGATCCTGCAGTCGCTGGATATTACAGCTAAAACGGCGGGCAATGTCGTCATCGAAGACGCGATCCTCAAGGTTCGTGCCGGTGTGGAACGTGGCGAAAATTTTGTTGATCCGCTAAAGGCGACGAAGGTCTTTCCGCACATGGTCGGACAAATGATCGGCGTCGGCGAACAGACGGGCGCGCTCGATGCAATGCTCGGTAAGATCGCCGACTTTTACGAAGAAGAGGTAGACACAGCTATTGCCGACATTCTGGCGATGATTGAACCGGCCCTGATCGCATTTTTGGGCGTTACCATCGGTTCGATCGTTATCTCGATGTATCTGCCGCTGTTCTCGCTGATCGGAAAATTGGCGAACGGAGCTAAATAAACCTTTAGAGCCGGTTGATGTTAAAAAAGCGGCCTTGTGACGGGGCCGCTTTTTTGTGCTTTATCGAGTAAAAAATAGGTCGGCGGGTCACAAAAAGCCTGCGTTTCGCAGCGTGTCCATCGAGATGGTGTCTCGATCGTCCTCCGTCCGGACCGACAAAAGGCGCCCTACATACTTGGCTATTATGTCTGCTTCCAGATTCACAGGGTCGCCCGGCCGCAATGCAGACAGATTTGTTACATCCCAGGTTTTTGGGATCACTGCGATCTCAAATTCTCTTTCAGATAATTTTGCAATGGTAAGGCTGATGCCGTCCACGCAAACCGAGCCTTTGTAAACGAAGTAGCGTGCGAGTTCGGGCGGAAATTCAACCGTGACTGTAAAATAATCCCCGTTTTTGACCGCCGATACGAACTTACCGCGTCCGTCGACATGTCCCTGAACAATATGGCCGCCCAAACGCGTCGTGGGTGTTACAGCGCGTTCGAGATTTACGGGCGAATCTATTGAAACGGAGCCAAGACTCGATCGGTCGAGCGTCTCTTGCGAAAGATCTGCAGAAAAGTCCGAGGTCCCGACCTCAACAGCCGTCAGACAAACGCCATTAACGGCAACAGAATCTCCGGTTTTCAGGTCGCTTAAAACTGTTCGAGCGGCGATCGAGAGCCTCAAACCGCCGGTTTGAGGCGTTATTTCGACCACTTTTCCCAGTTCTTCGACAATTCCCGTAAACATTAAATCTAAGACTACTATATTCGTCAGCTCGAGGGTAAACGAGGGCCGCCTGATGATTTTGCTTGCATTTTGACCGAAATCAGGTTTAAGCTAGGCACGAATCCGGAATTTTCAGGAATTTTTATTTTATTGGTCGTATGGCTAGTCCATAACCGACATTGCACTGTATTAAAGAGGAGAGCACTGAAATGAGAGTTGAGTTAAACGGCGTTAGCCGATCGTTATTTGTTTCTAAATTTTTCGTATTTGCAATATTAGGCCTCGCCCTATTTGCAACCTCGGCCCTTGGACAAGGCCGTGGCCGAACCGAGGTACCGATCAAGGGCGAAGGGCCCGTCAAGGGCGAAACGCCTGACATGCCTGAATGGTCGTCGACCTGGCCGGGCAGCTTTTCATGCAAAGCTGTGAATGCAAGCACCGCTTCAGACGTTGCTCACATCACAACTGACAATGAACTGAAGTTGAATTACACGCCTTCGTCATCGCCAGAGACCGTGACATATACCAGCACCGGCGGCTCAAAACCGCGGGTTTTGATCGGCACACCTGATTCAGGCAATACGCTGATGACTGATAACAACAGCAGCCTGAATTCGCTGTCCTGGAGCTCGACCAAGGCCATTGCGGCCGTTTTGGTCGGCGGCAGCAGCAGCACCCGGCTTTACTGGATGCCGGAAGGTGCGGCTCTCGGCACACAGTTCAGCGGCTCCGGTTTTCAGAATCCAAATGGTTCAACGATCACCAAGGTCGCGTTCTGCTATCACGAGCCGGCGACCGTCACGATCATCAAAGAAGTATTGAACTCCGCCAATAAGTCGACGACCTTGTTCCCATTCACGGCAACGAACCTCGGCCCGACAAGCTTTTCGTTGGTAGACAACAACTCGGTCGGCCCGGATCGAAAGATCGTCACAAATCTTTATAAGTTTGCAAAATGGGGCTACACCCTGACTGTAACGGAATCGATCACTGCCGGATGGCCTCTCGCGGACATCGAATGTACCGAAACCGATACGGTCACTGATCAGACGCAATACGCCACGACCATAAGCATCGCCAACCGGAAAGCCACGATCAAACTTGAAGAAGGCGAAAAGGTAGTTTGTACGTTCCGGAACGGCGAACTTGGACCGAGTGCGGGTTACGCGTCATTCAGCGGCCGCGTACTTAAATCCGACGGCGGGCCGATCTCAGGTGCCAGAGTGTCGGTATTCAATCCGGCAACCGGTGTTTCGAATGTAGCAATTACATCACCGTTCGGTTTCTATGAGTTCGACGATCTCGAAAGCGGACAATACTACATACTGACGGTCTCGCACAAGAGGTATGAGTTCTCGGATAATTCGCGAACGTTCTCGCTGCTCGACAACACGACGAACCTGGACTTTATCGCTAATCCGTAGAAACTCGATATAATTCGACCGACGTTTCTGTAACTAAAAGGCTGGTCTGAAAGGACCGGCCTTTTTTTCATTTTTACGGCATCGCGTAGATCGGCCTTAATTTACAGCGCCCCGTCATCGATCGCGTGTTCCGTGCGTTTGCCGAAGATCTTTCTGCAAAGCTGACGATATGACCGAAGGTAATACTTAATACTTTTCAATATTGCTAAACATCTTGAAGTATCCATGACCGGAAGAACCGGCTGAAGCCGGGCTTATACCTGCCCCGGACTGCATTTCGATCGGGTTTGGACTAACCAGAATGCCGCCGCTGTATTTGGAAATAAGTTGCTCAAATTTTAGTTTTACGGCGCCCCCCACGCTGAAGGCACCGGAATAGCCTGGATCAACTTGTATTCCGGTCCTCGTACCGTCGAATTCAAAAAGATTGATCGGTTTGTTGGTTCGGAACCTTGATGGCGGACCTGAGCCCCACTGTACGTTAAGGGCTCCCGTTATCGCCTCAAGTGTGAAGCCAACGTTGCCCCCCACGTGAATGAATGTCGCTCGTTCGCGCCGTTGAATATCTTTGATCTCAAATCGATAGAGATCTGCGGAAACCTCTGCACCGGGAATCGGTGCTCCGATCGAATCTAAGATCCGTATCTCGAAATCTTTTGTCGAATTGGCCTGAGGATTTTTCTTCGGAGGATGAACCTGGCCAGGCTTTTTGCCGAAAATAAATACTTCTGCCGCCCGCCAGTTCGGAGAATCATCGCCCTCGCTTGCTTGATATGCCGGATGATCTTCGCCAAAACCCCTTTCGATCGTCACACGGTTACCGAAAATCCCACCCCTTATCGATACCTGTGTTCCTAGCTCCAGCCTTACTGATTCTGCACGTTGTTGAGATAGAACAAGATTAGCCTGCGGATTCCCCAGCTTTGAGGCATAACCATGAATGTTTACCCAACTGTTTGGGCTGGAGATCACCGCCTCGGCTCCGACTTTGGCGATCCATTGCTGATGGCCGGGCTTTAGCTCAGATCGTCCAGTATCGAAATTTATCAGGCGAACCGCAACTATGGCGGGAGTACCGTCCGCCGCGACGAACATGGGCATTTCTATGACATCAGGAAAAGGCATAGGTATATTTTTCTCCTTTTTTGAGCCCCACCGGAAACTTGGTTATTGACAAGCTACCTATCGTTTCCAAAAAAGACTGGATAATGGAATCGTGAGGGAACAACTTTGAAAAAGCGACTGGACCATAGTAGCGCGTTTAAGAAATTGTAAAAGCCTAATTGCGATGGAATAATGCCTATAGACGATCTATCATGGGCGATCTGGAAACCAAAGAGTCACAGAATGGGCCTCCACAATTGATATTCCATGCTGATGGCGCATTAAACGACTCGGCACTGGCTGACTTGATCGAATGGTTCCTTAATTATGACGAGCGGACCGCTCGTATTAAACACCCTTACACAGAGGAGCTTTTTCAGTGGAAGCAGCACGACGACGCCGAGAGCGGAGTTCCTATCTATCCTTTTGAAAATGCCGAGGCAAGGTTTGCGCTTGGTGTTTATCAGGCGGTTCAGGAAAACAACTCAGAGCAGGAATTAAACGTGTGGATATCGGATATTCTTACGGCCCTTCACGATGCCCGTGAGACCAGGCTCGAGATCGAGACGGCGAATAAGATCGAAGCTGCGGATGAAAAACTGGCGCTGGAAAAGGCCGAAATACTGACCAGCAAGGCCGAGAAGCGGCTGTATCTGACCAGCTGTTGGATCGAACAGCTCTGCACCGCCGAAGCCCGTGTTCTGGGCTGGGTCTATCAGGATCTCTACGGTCAACCGTTCGCTCCCGCCGGCTGATGAACGCTTTACTTCAACCTCAGCGGAACGCTTCGCACTGACGCATATCGCCGCTCTGCATTCCTTTCGAAAACCACTGGATACGCTGTTGGGCCGAGCCGTGGGTAAACGAATCAGGCACGACGTAACCCTGCGTTCGCCTCTGGATGATGTCGTCACCGACGGCACCCGCCGCACGAATAGCTTCTTCGGCATCACCGGCCTCGACCAGACCGCGTTTCTGAGCGTTATTTGCCCAAACGCCTGCGTAACAATCCGCTTGCAGTTCGAGAGCCACTGAGAGCCCGTTATCGCCGCCCGCACTTTGAACGCGATCCATCGTTCCCAAGAGATTTTGAACGTGGTGTCCAACCTCGTGTGCGATCACATAGGCTTGGGCAAAATCGCCCGGCGCTTTGAATTCATTCTTCAATTCTTTAAAGAAATCAAAATCTAGGTAAAGCTTCTGGTCGCCAGGGCAATAGAAAGGGCCGGTGGCAGCACTTGCATAACCGCACGCCGACGATACACGGCCGGAATAGATCACGAGGATCGGAGCACGATATCTGATGCGGGACTGCTGCGGCAGGACCTGACCCCAAATATCTTCGGTACTTGCCATGACCGCCGAGGCGAATTGCTTGTTCTCATCGGCCGGCTGGGTAGAGTTGCCTGCCGGCTGCTGTTGTTGCTGCTGTTGTTGCTGGCTGTCGGCCGGCAAATTTTCAAGCAGCTGACGCGGATCGACGCCGCAAATCAACGCGGCCAATACGATCACGATCATGCCGATCCCGCCGCCGCCGATCGCCAGACCTGTTCCGCCCATACCTCGTCGGTCCTCTACATTGGTACTTTGTCTCTGGTCTCTCCACCGCATAAGCTGACACCTCGCAAGTTTCTGGCTGATCCACCGTGTGAATGAATTCTAGCATTTTTGAAGGCGTCAACGTAAAACACCGGCTGCCGCCTTCATCCGCCCGGCGATGCCCGCATTCGACCCGCCATTTCCGCAAAATCTTGACAGGTGTGAAGTTAGAGGATTATCATTACCATAATGTCGTGCTTTGGTTTTTTGATTCCATGGTTTGCACCCAAGGAGGGACATAATGATCAAATTAGATATCGTCAACCAGGTCGCCGATAAAACCGGTGTACCGAAACAAAAAGCGGAACAGGTTGTCGATTCGCTCTTCAATGCCATGAAAGAGGCTCTGGCCAATGGCAAACGCATCGAACTCAGAGGTTTTGGTGTCTTTGTGGTCAAGCCGCGAAAGAGAGGCGTTGGCAGAAATCCTCGAACGGGTACCGAGGTGCCGATCCCAGCCGGAAAAACGATCCGCTTTAAGCCGGGCAAAGACCTCTCGGCCAAGGCTGTAAAGCGGTAAAGCCGGCCAAAAGATAAATTTGATCTATCAAAGGTCGTAGATCGCAAGTCGTTTGTGCAGTAGCTTGTGGTATACGACCCTTCTGATTTTACAGATGTCCGCACCAGCTTACTTTACAGACCGCCCGATAGGACCTTCAGCCAAAACCTGGATAAAACATGCCGCGCTTCTGCTCGCCACGCTCGTTACGTCGACGATCGCCGGCACGCTTTATCCATTCGGACGAAATCAGACCTTGCCAATCGACGATCCGCAATCGTTTCAGGAAGTGATCCAGTTCATCCTCGTGATGCCGGCAAAATACGCGGCGATCGTCGGCAACGCAGTTTATCTGCTTGCAACAAACACCGAATATCTCAGATACGGCGCAAGCTTTTCGCTATCGCTGCTGTTCATTTTGATCTCGCATGAGATGGGCCATTATGTTGCGTGCCGCATCTACCGCGTCGAGGCGACTCTGCCGTACTTTATTCCCACGCCGCCGCTTATCGGCCCGGCGGGTACATTCGGCGCCTTCATAAAGATTCTTTCGCCGATGCCGTCGAGAAAGGCGGTATTCGATATCGGTGTTGCGGGACCGATAGCGGGCTTTATCGCCCTTATCCCGATCGCAATTATCGGTATCGCAACAATGCAGCCGGCGACAGCCGAACAGGTCGCCAATGCCGGCGGGATAATTTTCTCGGATCCGCCGCTAGTCAAGATCATCGGCGCACTTCTGGGGAAGGACCCGGCGATGGGATTCGGCAATCCTTTCTATTTCGCTGCCTGGGTCGGCCTATTAGTGACGGCACTAAACTTGATACCATCGGGCCAGCTTGACGGCGGTCACGCATTGTATGCGGTTCTCGGCGCCGGCGTGCATCGCTGGACCGGTCGCATCGCTTTTGTTGCGATGGCTATCCTGTCGATACTCGGTTGGTTTTATTACAACAGCCCGAGCGGATTTTTGCTTGCTGTGCTGCTCGCCGTAATGATGCGTGTAAAGCATCCGGATCCATACGATCAGACGCCGGTCGGAGCCGTTAGATGGATCATCGCGATAGCGGCACTCGGGATCTTTATGCTCAGCTTTGTGCCTTTTCCGATCCAGATAAAATAAAAACCTTCGGCGCCTGAGCGGTCGCCGAAGGCTAGCAAATACTGAGAACAGGTCTTATTGTACAGCTGTCGGCAACAGGCCTTTTATTTCCCTTACCATTTTTTCAACGTCTCGCTGTCCCTCGAGTGCGATCATAAAAAAATCGTAACTTGTCTTAAAGCACACCATTCCGTTGCCGAAGAACCAAACGCCTTCGAGAATCGGATTGCCGCCGATGATCCAGTCTATAGGCGCGCCCGTGATCGTTTTTGGATTGAATACATTGGTCATCATGACGGCGCCTGACGCGAATGAAAACGCGCCGAGCAGCGGTGCGCCGATCCGGCGGGCGATATCGCGCTCAAACCTTACACGTTCTGCTTCGGCCTCGCTCAACTGGCCCTTTTCAATAAGCTCCTCACGTGATGTGAGGTATTTATTGAACTCGTCGGCGACCCGCTTTACGACAGCCGCGGGGATCGCCGAATTGAACAGCCAGTGCGAGCTGAATCCGGTAAAGAAGGCGCCAAGACCCGCTCCGACAGCCATCGACACGCCTGTTGCCGCCGCCTGCAGCGGATTTTCCTGAACCCATCCCGAGGCCGTTGACAGCGACCTGAAGGCCGAGTCTATCGTCCGTGTCCAACTGGCGCCTAAACTGAATGCCTTCGACACACGTTTGGCGTTTGTTTCGACCGTTTCCCGGGCATCATCGATAATATCGCCGGCTTTCTTTCCTGCATCCTTAACAGCCTTACCTGCCATTCCGCCCGCCTCTTCGGCCACTTCGCGGATCGGTTCGCTTGCTTTCCACGCCTTTTTGGCCGTGTCTTCGGCAGTTTTTAACGTTTCTTCGGCGACCTTAACGGCCTGCTTTCCGACCTCGCTCCGCTCGGCTTCGGTCTTTATCTTGCCGGCGCCTTTTTGCGCGGTCTCGACGACCGCACGGGCGCTCTCGCCGATCTTGTCGGTCAGACCAAGCTGTTTATCGATCTCTTCGAATTTATCTTTGGCGTCACGCTGCCACTTATCAAATCGTTCTTTATAATCGCTCATCGTCTTATGTCGAATTACCTCATTTCAGAATACGAACATCTTGTCCTCTTTGTTCGTTATGATGCTTTGCGGGGCTTCGCGATTTGCCGCAAAAAGCCCATCCGTTCGCGAATTTTTCTCATCGGCAGCCCGATCCCGACAGCTTTATGGTCGCCTTAAATCTATGATAATCTTAAACCTTTACGGATCACTATGGTAGTAGTTAAATGTCCGCAATGCGGCCGATCCACTGAATTCGAGGGGAACGAATACCGACCTTTTTGTTCCGAGCGGTGTCGGATATTGGACCTCGGGGCATGGGCCGAGGGCAAATACCGAGTGCCGGCTGAAGAAAAAGTTGGCGAAGAGGAGGCCGAGCTTATTGAGCTTGCCCGCCAACAAGATGAAGACTCATGAACCTGTCGCTAATATTTCTGGATATTGGGCCTTCCGTCGGTACGGCCGCCCTCGCCGCCGGGGCAATATTTTTTCTCGTCTTTGCCGCCGCGGCATTCATCGCCTTTCGTCTTTTGAAACGAACCGTCGGTCTTGCCATCCGCGCGATCGTCGTTCTCGTCATCCTGATAATAGCGGTCGTCGGCTCAGCGTCGCTTTGGTTCTACAGCGGCGGTAGTTCGACGCCGCGTCCTGCCAACCGTCGAGTTCGCTAACCAGATAGACCGGTCAAATGGACAAACCGCCAACCAATTCGCCGTCCCGAATATGGATGCGGTATCGCGGACTTCCCCGAACGGTGATTGCACTTAGCGTCGTCAGCCTTTTGAACGACACATCCAGCGACATTATTTACCCGCTGCTGCCGGCCTTCCTTGCTCTGACGCTGGGCGCGACGCCTTTCGCCATCGGCCTGATCGAAGGCTTTGCCGAATCTATCGCCAGCATCTTAAAGCTTTTTTCCGGTTATCTCAGCGACCGTTTCGACAAGCGAAAGCTGCCGGTGTTTCTTGGCTATTCACTGGCCGCGGTCACACGGCCACTGTTGGCTTTCGTTACAAGCTGGCCTCAGGTTCTCGTTGTACGAATGGCAGACCGGACCGGGAAGGGAATCCGCGGCGCTCCTCGCGACGCGCTGCTCGCCGCGAGTGTGACACCCGAAAAGCGCGGCTTCGCGTTTGGATTCAATCGCGCGGCTGATCATCTCGGTGCCGTGGTCGGCCCGATCATCGGTTTTATCCTCTTAACGCTGATCGCTGTCGACTCTGAAAATCCGACCGCCCGCGAATTCCAACAGGTCTTTTTGTTCGCGTCCATCCCCGTCGTTCTCGGTCTGTTTGTTATCGTCGCCTTTGTTCGTGAAGAAAAGCGTACACCGGCCGAGGTCGAGGCCGCGCCGGTGAGACTTTCGCTGACGGGATTTGACGGAAATTTTAAGCGATTTCTCGTCGTGATCTCTTTGTTCACGCTATCGAACTCGACCGACGCGTTTCTTCTTCTTCGGGCCGAACAGGCCGGAGTCGCGCCGGCGATGCTGCCTCTTTTATGGATGGTGCTGCATTTCAGCAAAGTGTTCAGCTCACTGATCGGAGGCGATCTGTCGGACAAGATCGGCCGAAAAGCGCTTATATTCACCGGATGGATCATCTATGCGCTCGTTTACGTCGGGTTTGCTTTTGTAAGCAGCGAGTGGCAGGCCTGGACGCTGTTTGTGATTTACGGACTTTATTTTGGACTCTCGGAAGGGACCGAAAAGGCGATGGTCGCCGACCTCGTGCCGGACGACAATCGAGGAACGGCGTTCGGACTTTACAATCTCGCCTTTGGAATTACGGTGTTTCCGGCATCGCTGCTGTTTGGATTGGCCTGGGATCGTCTTGGCGCCTCGACAGCATTTCTGCTCAGCTCGGTCGTTTCGGTCGCTGCAGCTTTCCTGCTACTTACAGTCCGGACCGGACGAAAGGTTTCCGAGCCGGTTTCAGCCTGACGATCCACGTTCTGTTCGCCCGGTGAACGGATCGTTTTCGACCTCACGCCGAAAAATCTCCATTCACCGGACAAGACTCCTAGTCGTTCAAACTTATCGACCTGAGAAGATTTTGAAACGAAGCATTGTAGGCGTACGAATCGTTTTCAGGCGCGACCGTTGAGACCGTAAATAGCTCGCCGTTTCTCAGCAATGCCGTATAAACCGTTACATTTTCGGTCCGGCCGGTTACGGGCGACCGTCCTGATAGGATCGTCGAATATCCCTGCCGGCCGCCGATATAACTACGCTGAAGTCCCGCCTGCTGACGCAAATAGCTGTTGCTTTGCAGCAGTCCGTTAACGTACGAGCGGGTCGCTTGCTGCAGGTCCCGCGTGTTGACGGACGCAAGCCCTATCATCACACCGTGTGTAATTCCCTGATCGCCATATCCGCCTTCCGGTGCAAAGGTCAATTGCTGCTCGGTGGCGAACTGCCGCCAATTATCCGGCACATTAAGACGCAGCCAGCTGCCGCTCGAAACGGCCCGGGTTCTTGTCGACGGCGCCTGAACCCTGGTCGAGTATCGGCCGCCCGCGGTCGGATTCGTCGCGCCGCCGGATTCCTTATAACCTTGTTCGATCTCGGCCATCGAGCGTGCTCTCGGCATGCTTCTTAACCGTTCCTGGATCCGCGAAAATTCACGCGTCACTTTTATCGGATCGGGCGAAACGCGAAGATAGCCTGCTTCGCGGTTAATGTTTTGATAGCGATTGCCCGGGTCGGGGTGACTGCTGAGCCACTCGGGTGCCCGGCCGCCCTCGCTCTGCTGCGAGATGGTCTGGAACATATTCGCGAGGTCACGCGGATCGTAACCCGCGTCGGCCATTATCTGTGCGCCGAGCACATCGGCCTGGGTCTCATATTCGCGGCTGTACTTTGTCATCCACGCCTGGGCGCCGAGCGCGCCGAGCTGGGCACCCGTCTGACCGCCAAGGATCGCTCCGCCGAGGATCAAGCCGATCGTGCCGAGCTGATTGCCGATGCTCCCCTGCTTTGTCGCCTGGGCCGTGGCGTGCCGAAGAGCGACGTGGCTGATCTCGTGCGCCATTACCCCGGCCATTTCGCCCTCGTTGCGTGCCGCCTCGATCATTCCGCGATTGACGAACATCGGGCCGCCGGGCAGCGCAAATGCGTTAATGTCGCGAGCATTTACAACCTTAAAACTGTAATCGAACTGCGACTGGCGGAACTGCGACGGGATCGATGAAACAAGTCGCTCGCCGACACTGGAAACATACCTTTCGGCTGCCGCATCATCGAGGATAGGAAACTGCCGGTTGACCTCGGCCGCGGCGTCAAGACCGAGTTTTACATCGTCTTGGACCTTATACTTATTCTTCGGCATGCTGATCCGGGTCTGGGCGGTGATAGCCAGGGGCACGGCAGCAAGCGTCCAAACAAGCGTCGCGACGATCAAATTCCTCAAAAATGGACTTTTTTTCATTAACTTCTTCCTCCAGCGAATTTCGAAGGCACTTTAAGAATAGTATTACATTTTGCCGACGGCCGGGGAGGGAACGGCCGAATTAAGATGTCGCGCAGTTTGCGTCGGTTCGATTTAAATAAAAGAATTGAAAAGCCTGAACGAATCGAAAGGTCAGCCGGCAGTATTACGAATATGTTACACCTTTCCTGCTTTCCGGGCTTTTGCCGGCGACCGAGAGTGTATCATTACGATAATGGACACTCAGGCGGCAGCAAGACAGCTGGATATATTGCGCGAGAAAATACTATTGATGGGCGGTGCCACTGAACGCGCCGTTCAGGGTGCGATCGAGTCACTTACGAATCGTGACAGCGAGCAGGCCCGCCGCATACTCGAACAGGACAAGGCGATCGACCAAATGGAGCTAGAGATCGACCGGATGAGCGTCGATATCCTCGCCTCGCTTCAGCCCGCCGAATATGAGTTGCGGTTCGTGATCTCTGTTGCCAAGATCACACCGATATTAGAGCGCATCGCCGACCACGCCGGGAGTATCGCCGAGGCCGCTTTGAAACTTAACGACGAGCCGCTGGTGAAAA
>JBDTMQ010000417.1:0-7805 GCA_039934155.1 Acidobacteriota bacterium
CGACGCGGATCAACGGTGAACGGCTCCGAACGGCGGCCGGTGAAGTGTGGATCAAGGTCGAAACTGTGCGAACGGATCCTGCGACAGGTGCGATCATCACCCAGGACGTAACCGAGGATATTTTGAGTCTCGGAATGACTGAACAGCCGCCTTCCGGTGTCGATATCAACAACTACGATGAAACTGCGCCCGATAATCGAGCGGATACCACCTCTCGAAATCTCAATCAGACCTCGCCTCAAACGGCAACGACGGGCGACGACAGCCGCTCGGTGATCAAGATCCAAAGGTTTTCGGTCCCGGGTCCGGCACCGATCAGCGGCAGCTCGGCTCCGACCTACCTGTCGAACTATTCGGGATACAACGTCGTTATGCGCTACAGCGGCGTCAACGATACAAAGATCGCCGCCGGATGCGCTACAGGCTGCACGGCAAAGAACCCTGATCCTAATGCTGCGGATCGAGAAAGATACGGCCATATGAAACGGGCCACGGTCAATGGCGGCGCTTCAGATAAGGCGATCGTCCCGTTTCCGATCGAGATGTTCGACACGCGTGAGGGGCTGTATTACGACGAACGCAATAAGACGTACTATCCTGACGGCATCTACGATAACTTCCAGAAGCTTTCACGTAACGGCGTCATGAGCATGATCGATATCGACGTTGCAAATCTTCGACGCTTTCTCCGCGGAGATTTCAATGGCCTTTTCGCAACGGATACTCCGTTCGCCATTAATAACGGAACGATCGGTCTGAAAAATACCGACATCCCGAATCGAGGCGGGTGGGTGCTGTACGTTTCAGATCGACGCGGCGATGATGACTTTGATGGCGAATTCGACATGGAAGACATCTATGGCAATGCAGCCAGCGGCGGCAACGACGGCATCATCCAAAAGGGTGAAGACCTACAGCTGTTGCCGGGTCTGCCCGGCTATGGCGTGTTGAACACAAGATTCGGTACGGAGGCTGAGCGTTATCGCGATAATACGGCATATCCTGACGAGGTCGCGGTAAATGATCACAAATACTACCGGCGCGGTGTACGGCTTGTGAATGGGACGGTCATTCCCGGCATGTACGACTCAACGGATGCCGCAAATACCCTTGGATTTACATTTGCGACCGAGAACGGCGCGTACGTGTTGGGGAATTATAACGCTACGAACGTAGTAAGCATTCCGGCGGTCGGCAATACTCCTTTTGACAATTACCGACCTTTGGATACGGCGACACATATTCCTGCGTCTATCGTTGCGGATGCTGTCACGATCCTATCGAACGCCTGGACAGACGGGAAGAGTTTCTCATCACCGTATGACGAAGGCGGCCGGTTAGCGGCAGACACCGTTATCAGGTTTGCAATGATCTCGGGCGACACTATCGCTAGTTTAGCGGATACACCCAACCAAGGCGGAATTTCGCCGCGATTGAATGGCGGCGTGCATAATTTCAAGCGTTTTCTTGAGCGTTGGACCGGCGACCGCCTGAACTATTCAGGTTCGCTCATCAACCTCTTCAATTCGCATAACAATAACGGCTCGTTCAAGTGCTGTAACACAGTTTACGATCCTCCGATCCGTGACTGGGTATTTGACAGCACATTCCTTGATCCGGGCCGTTTGCCGCCGGCTACCCCTTACTTCCAGTATGTCCAAACTACTGGTTTTCAACGGGATACTGAATAAGTGTCCGATCATCAGACGGTTTGCGACCGCCGTGCCTGGAATCGATCCGGTACGGCGGTTCCTTTTACTCTCATGCTTTAGGAAGAGGCCCGCCATTTTGCTCGCAGGTCAGTTTGAAAGTTGCTACCTGTTCTCTTCTTGTGGTCTGAGTGTCCGACCTTCGCGTCCTTTGTGTTAAAGGGATCTCTTAGCACAAGGGCGAAGACACAAAGAAACAAGAAAATTCGAACTGACCCAGTACGGCTTTTTTACGGTTGGGCATTTACCGAACTCGCCGGTGTATAATGTCGTACTGAGATATTGTGCCCATAACGAAGGGCGAAGCACGACGGCAATGCGGGAACTTCTACTCACAAACTGCAGGCTGGACAAACGATACGACGTCTGGGAGCAACTCGGCCGCGGCAGTTATGCCGAGGTCTTCTGCGCTCGTGATATCGCTGCCTCGCCCAGCTCTCCTCATAATCAGGTCGTTATCAAAGCGTTGAATGTCTTTCTTCAGGATGACCTCGATGCAGATCTTGAGCGAACCCTGGTAGAGAATTTCCAGAATGAGGCGATCGCGCTCGACCGTGTAAGACATCCGAATATCATCAGCCGGCTGGGTCACGGGACCGCACGCGACCTCAACGGGGTCGTTTTTCATTACCTGGTGATCGAATATATGGCCGGGGGCGATCTTCAAAAGGCATGCCGCGAGAGAACGCTTGACCCGAAAAAGGCCGTCGCGTATCTCGAACAGGTTTGCGCGGGCCTTCGACACGCCCACCGACATGGCGTCATCCATCGTGACATAAAGCCCCAGAATCTATTGCTTTCACAGGATAAGAAAACTGTAAAGATCGGTGACTTCGGCGTCGCGCGGATGACTCACTCGCAAACGCCGATCACAAGGGTGGGTACGAACGTCTATGCGCCGCCCGAACATAGTCCTCTCTCCGCCGGCAACAGCGGAACTGAACGTTCAAATGTGATCACGCCGTCAGCAGATATCTATTCGCTTGCCAAATCACTTTACACAATGATGACGGGCGAAGCGCCCCGTTATTTTGCGGGACAGCAGATAACCGAATTGCCGGGCAGTGCACGCGATGCTGTTTGGGCGGACGAGCTTCGAAGAGTACTCAAAAAAGCCACGGCCGACGAACCGGACGAACGTCACCGGGATGTAGATGAATTCTGGTTGGACCTGGATCAAATGAGGCAGTTGATCACGTCATCCGGACGCGTCGCAAGAATAACCGGGCCGTTAAGGATATCGCCGCAGCCGCACGTTGCCCGAGGGTATTCGCCGCTTGCTCCGCGCGAACCGCGATTCAGTACATCACAGAATTTAAAGCTGCGGTTTCCGCTTATTCCCGCGCCGACCGGCAATGCGGGCGTCATTACCGAATTGGATCACGCGCTACCTAACGAATATGTTGCTCCGTCGCCCGCGATCGACGAGGCTTCACCATTGCTGATCCGTGAAGAGGCCTCGGCACAGCCCGTCTATGTGCCTGCAAAGAAAAAACGCAAGGGGATCCTTCGCCGTGCAGCAACCTTCCTGTTTGTTTTAGCGCTTTTCGCCGGCGTATTGTACGGCACGTCGGTCTATTTGCGCGGACTGGGATTTCTGCCCAGGATCGGCGACCAATCCAGCGTGCAAAGCGGCCGCGCGAATACCGACATCAACCTGCGGCCTGAGCCCAGCGTCAACAATGATCCGATCGGACTCGTGACCAAAAATTCAAAGGTAAGAATTGTAAAAATCCAGAATAACTGGTATCAAGTTGACGTGGTCGAACAGGGACGGCAAAGAGATCAGGGGCTCGATTCGACGCACGGTTGGCTTAACGGCAAATATGTCGACCTGGACAATTAGTGGGGAATAGATAATTGAGCGTACTCGATAAAGTAAGACGTTGGATCGACGGTGAGACGGCCGAACTTGTGCTGGAAGAGGCGGCCCGCGACGCACAGGTAAAACCGCGCAGTAAGGCCGAAGAGTTCATTGTAAAGATCGCTCGTTCGGTCGAATCTGTGATGCAGAACGAAATGGTTCCGCTGCCGCAGGGAACCACGATAATCCCGAGCGAATACACGATCTTTTTGAGCGACGCCGACGACAAGGAATGGCAGGGAATCAAGCGGCGCGGCCTGGAACAAGGCCTTTATCATATATTGGCGGAACGGGCGAAAGAGATCTCGGGAAAGAAAAAGCTGGAAACAAGATCGTTTGTTATCGAGCTCAGGATAGACGGAACTCTGGAAAAGGGCGAAGTGCGGGTGCAGCACAGCTGGGAAGATTCGAACAGTGGAAAGACCGGCGTTCTCGCTCGTCCCAAGGGCGCTCAGCCGGCCGCGCCCGAGCCGCGCCCGACGGCATCTGCCGAACCGGATCTTGGCAACGTGACCATGCAGCCGACCCAGTATACGCCCCCGACCCAGCCACGCTCACCGAATTTTACTGCGCAGCAGACATCGTCCATGGTCACTCCGCCGACCGTGCCGCACTTGAACATCGCTCAAGCCGAGCCTATCACCAGCGACGAGGCCGAGGTGATGACCAATGTTAGAAAACGCGTCAGAGAACTCTATAAACTCGAGATCTGGCTCAATGGCGTCCGGCAGAATGTCGTTCCTATCTTTAATAAGACGATCAGCGTCGGGCGCGGTTCTAAATCGAAGCCTGTCGACATCGCGATAACCGGCGATCCCGAGGTCAGCCGGCGCCACCTAACTCTTAACGCTGACGGAGAGGGAAGTTTTTGGGTGATAAACGAGGGCAGGAATCCGGCGATCATCAATAATTACGAGCTGCCGTCGGGACAGCGAGTGAACCTGCCGCCCGGCGTGAGCCTCGCGGTTTGCAGCTATATTCTTCGCATCCAGGCGCGATAACAGTTATTTAAGAGAAGGGGAATCCGCCCTTTTTTATATGCGACTCGCAAGCCGCTAACCCCGCCGCAACATGCGTCTGCAGCTTATCTGAATATGCCATCAAATTTGCATTTACGCTATATTCCTCGACATCGATGATCCGATAGGTCAAGTCGGGTTCGACAAGAATATCTATGTCGAGATCAACGTAATCGAGAACGCGGCCGTCAAATTCAGCTGGCTTGCAAATATTGCAGTAAAAGCCGCGAGGCGTTCCGTCCGGTTCATCAAATCGAAACACGTTGTACCAGCGGTCGGTCCAAAAGTATTCGTGTGAAATTGTGCCGCGTCTGATAATGCCCAGCTCGGCATGGTCCACTTCATTTTCAAAGACGCCCTGTGCCTCGATCAAAGCGCCGCAGACTCTCAGCAGCCGACAGTCCCAATGCCGGGCGATGATCCCGTCGATCTTGCGTGAGTTGACGGTGATCATTTTCTCTTCGAGCATTTATTCAGAAGGCGTGCGAACGACCAGAACCGAACAGGGCGCATGATGAACGACCGAATCGGAAACTGAGCCAAGTAAAAGGCGTTCCCAGCGGCTATAGCCGTGAGACCCGACAATTACAAGATCGGCTCCCATTTCTTCGGCGGTTTCAACTATTCGGCTGTCAGGTGAACCGAACAGGACGTCAGATGAGACCGCGGGCACGCTTTCGGTAAAATATGAACGTATCGTCTGACAGGTCTCGTCCAGGAACCTCGCGGCATTTTCACGTGCAGTCTTTTCGAGTTCGGTAGTATCGGGAAGGTATCCGCCGTAAAGATCGATCGCCATCGGCACTGCCATATCGACAACGCTGACGGCTTTGATCTCATCATTTTCCGTCAAGGCGAATCCTCGGATAGCCTCGACCGCCGCATTACTCTGTTTTGCACCGTCGGTCGCCAAAAGTATCTTCATAGGCCCTCCTCTTTAGAACAGCGGAACTTGAAGCGCATGCATTTCACAATTGATTCTATAGCCAACCTCAAGTTTGCCCAAATTGTGGCGACGAGACAGAACGCTTTAACCGCCGCCAATTATCTTTTCCAAAAGCTGAAAAAGGACCAGCCGTTCGGTTTCGGTCAACTCACCCAGGACCAGCTCTTCGAGCTCGACCCACTGCCGTTCGACCTGCTCGCGTACATCGATACCTTTTTGCGTGAGATAGATCCTGGTCGATCTAGCGTCATCCTCGTATCGGCCGCGCGTTACAAAATCGGCGCCGATCAGACCACCGAGTATCTTATTAACGGTCGGCGGCGAAAGACGCAGCCGGGAAGCAAGGTCGATCTGCCGTTGGCCGTCTATCTTCCAGAGCTCCATCAGGACAAAGACCTGGCCGCTATGCAGACCGATCTCGGCCATCTTTCGCTCCAGTAGGTTGCGAAAGACATTTCCCGCCTTTGAAAACTGGAAGGATGCAGTATTAGAAAACTCCATAAAGCGCTTTAATTATTTAGTGTTTACGTCGCTTAACATCCCTTCATTAGCCGTCTAATAAACTGTGATTAGCTGGCTAATAAATAATCGATCGCCGGCTCATAAAATTTAATTAGCTATCTAATAAGCTATCATTAGGCTGCTAATTGTCAAGCCAGCAAGTTCGCATTAGTGGTTCCCCCTGGGATAGAATTGGATTATGAGCGAAAGTGGTTTGTTAAAAGAAGGAAGGGACCGATTGCTCGGGCTTCACAAGTCGCTGGTCGATCTCGAACGATCGACCTGCGAATCGGCAAACGGTGTTACTACACCGGCCCAGTTTCTGAACCTGCTTCTCGAGGACAAAGAATTCTCGTGGTTGAGACGTTTCTCGACTTTGATCGTGGACATTGATGAGATGTTCGCGCAAAGGGACGGTTATAGTGCTGAACAGGTCGACATCCATTTAGCAGCTATGCGCAAGTTGATCGGAATGGAAGAAGAGGACGAAGACCTAAAGACCCGTTATCGGGCCGCCCTGAGCCGTGATCCCGACTCGGCTGCAAGACACGGGGAACTGAAAACTTTGCTGTTTCGATGAAGCAAAAGATAAGAGGCCCTGAAGGGCCTTTTTTGTTTACTGCCGCCCACTTTTCTTCCAGTCGGCCAGGAAGGATTCGAGACCTTTATCGGTGAGCGGGTGTTTGACGAGTTGGGTGATCACCTTAAAGGGAATTGTCGCCACATCAGCCCCGGCCAGCGCACAATCCACGATATGCATCGGGTGTCGTATCGATGCGGCCAGCACCTGTGTCTCGAAGGCATAGTTATTATAGATCTGGACGATGTCGCGGATCAGCTGCATTCCATCAGTCGCTATATCATCAAGACGTCCGATAAATGGCGAGATATATTTTGCCCCTGCCTTGGCAGCCAACAGAGCCTGGGCCGCCGAAAAGCACAAGGTGACATTCACGCCCGTTCCTTCGCTGTTCAAGATCCGAGTGGCCTTCAAACCGTCAAGCGTCAGCGGGCACTTCACAACAACGTTCGGAGCGACCTTGGCATATTCGCGTCCCTCGCGCAGCATTCCCTCGGTATCGAGAGCCGTTACCTCGGCTGAAATATCTCCGTTGACCATGTCGCATATCTTCTTTAAATGTTCCTTAAAGTCGACATCGCCCTCTTTTGCAACAAGGCTTGGGTTGGTGGTCACGCCGTCGATCAGACCGAGCTCGTTTGCCTCTCTGATCTCGTCTAAATTTGCCGTATCAATAAAAAATTTCATAAATTCTCCAATAAAAGACCGATTGCTACCTTCGCGGTACCAAAAACAAAATAAGATTGATCGCCAGTATCACGAGCGATAGATATGCAGATTCCTTATGTCTGCCTTGCTTCAATGCAAATAGCGAAGCGACGGTGCCGGCCGCCAACAACAGCAGCCACATCAGAAAGTTCGCCGACAAGACATATGCGGTCACCGATGAGACGTATTGGCCCTCTAGATAAAGCCATTGCCACCAGTTGTGAGCGAGCGCCAGTACGACGGGCACGATCTGGAACGCGGCGTCGTACAACGAGCTGACCGGCCTGCTGACCCTTGCAACGACGGTTTCCACTTCTGCGGCGTTCGCCCACGGTTCCGTCCTTAAACTGCTTAACGGGGCGGGGTCGGGGCTTTTAACGGTCGGCTGCGTTGTCGGCGTCGATCGTATCTCATTTGTCGTCGGGTGTACGGCGACGAGTCTTACGCCGTCCTCGAGACAAAACTCGAGCATAGTGTC
>JBDTMQ010000418.1:0-10098 GCA_039934155.1 Acidobacteriota bacterium
GGTCGAGACCGCGAGAAACATTCTGGAAAAGGCGCCCCACGAAAATACTTCGCCGCCGTTATTGCCGACCTACCGCGATCTCGGCGGTAAAGTGGGTACGGAGATCAGACCGACCAGGCCGCCGGCGACGCGAGCAGAAACTGCTGTTAAGACCGGAGCGGCCGAGCGAACGCCCGATGCGCCTCTCGACCGTGTTTTGCGGAGTTCTCGAATTCTGGGTAACCGTCCGCCTCTGCAGACCGTACCCGAGGTAAAGGAAAAACCGACCAACGGCGGCATCGTTCCCCGTGATACGGGCGCAGTCGGCCGTCCGCCAAAGGTCCGCGAATCGATTCCTATCAAAGATGCGCCGGTCTTTGTCCCGCCCGTACGCCAGGAGGCGCCAACCGATCCGGGCAACGGACGACGCAATGACGTTCCTAAATCTGAACCGGTAAAACCGCCCCGGTATGAAACACCGACCCCGCGTGTTGAGCAGCCGGTCAAACAGCCGCGGAGCGAACCTTCGACGCCGCGAAGCAGCCCGCCGCCGAGAAATGACTCACCAAAAAGTGAGCCAAAGAGCGAGCCGAAAAGTGAACCGAAGAGCTCTCCGCCGCCAACGCGAAACGACTCGCCGAAGAGCGAACCGAGCAAGCCGAGTGAAAAATCCGTCGAAAGACGGTCCAAGGACGGAAGGTAATCCGAGCTGGAACAAAAAAAGGCGGCAATTTAATGCCGCCTTTTTTTCTTTGTGTTCAAAATGGTTCGCCTAATTGTCCTGGCTCTTTAAGAAGACCGATCGGTTCACTGAAAGCTGGTTGCCGACAACTGCAAACCGCACGTTTTTCATATACTTTGTCGAGGCATTCTGTATGTCTTCGGCCGAAACGGCCCGGATCCTGTTCAGAAATTCGAACGAATTACGCCATCCGCCGCCGATCAGCTCATACCGGGCAAGCTCGCCGACCTGTGCCATGCTCGTTTCCTGTCCCAGGTAATAGTTGGTAAGAAACGACCCGGTCACTCCTGAAATAACGTCATCATTCAGCCGTCTCGTGCGAAGCAAAGCGATCTGGTCGAGCATCACCGATACAGACTGATTCGCGTCGGTCGATGTAACAGCGATGACACCTGTATTTGCGGCCATATTGTTCAGTCTGGCCTCAGGCGCGTATGAAAGCTGTCGCTTTACACGTACTTCCTGATAAACGAGGTTTTGAAGGATCGTCATCGCGACCCGCATCGGATAATAATCCGGGCTGGCGAGCGAGGGTGCCTCAAACGCCCCTTCGATATAGTTGGTCGGCAGGTTTCGAGGTGTTACGTCAACCGTCGCTTTTGAAAAATCGAGCGGCGGAACTGGTGCGTCCTTATAGGTGCCACGCGGCAGCTTGCCAAAACTTGCTTCTATACGCGCCTTTAATTCAGCCGCATCGAGATCGCCGACAAAGACCAATAGAAGCCGAGATGTTTCCATGATCTTCTTGTGGTACGCCTTTATATCCTCAAGCGTCAGTGATGATATCGTCGCGGGAGTACCGTTTACATCAGCCGCATACGGATGACCGGCAAAGAGCAGGCGGTCCTGCAGGGCGTCGAGCGCACCTTCGGGGCTGATCTCTGCTTCGCGAAGACGAGTCAGCAACTGTTCACGGTTACGTTTAAGGTCGTCGTCGGCAAAAGCCGGATTCAGAATCACATCAGCAAAGATCTGCCAGACGCGGTCGAAATTCTGCCGCGTCGATATGATCGAGACCGCGCTGTAGTCGTTCGTGCCGGCGGTCGAAATACCGCTCCCCAGCCTCGAAAGCTCGCGGCGGACCGTCTGACGCGGAAAATTCTTGCCGGCCTCGATCGCCGTCGAAAGCATTAGCCCTTCGATACCGGCATTCTTTTCGTCGATGTTGCGCGATCCACCGCGGATGAACAAGCCCGCCGCCACCGTCGGTGCCGACGCCCGCCGTTTTACAATGACCTTCAGCCCGTTGACATCAAATTCGTTTACCAGAGAGGCCTGCTGGGCTGTGTCGTCGAGTCGTCCATTCTGGGCGGCCGCCGCCCCTGCGACGATCAGTAAAGACAGACAAAGAATTGCCAGTCGGCCGGCGAGGGATAAAACACTTGTTTTCACTATTTTCCTCCGATCAGGTCCTGTTCAGTGAGGCCCGCCTGTTTCTGGGCATCAGGCGCCAGCAATGCCAGACCGACATGATTCTTACCCTGGATATATGTTTTGACGTATCGGTTAATGTCCTCTCGCGATACCGCACGCAGTTTTTTATGATAGCCGCGGAAGTACTCGATGCCTGTCGACGACCACCAAAAGCCCAGAGTGTGAGAATATTCGCTCGGTTTTTCACGTTCAAAAAGGTCGTTCGATTCAAGGATCGTCTTGGCGCTTTCTAATTCTTCGTCGGTGAAATAATCGGGCCTGGCAAATTGATCGATCTCACTGTAGACCGCTTTCAACGCAGCTTTTGCCCTTTCGGGCGTCGTGATCAGTAGAACCTGGATCGGGCCGACGTTGCGTTGAGTGTAATAGCCAATGCCGGCGCTCGCGGCCAGCCCCGAATCGACCAGGTCGCGCTGAAACTTTGAATCCGGCTGAGTAAGAATGTAAGAAAAGACATCGGCAGCATAGGTCGCGGCATCATCTTTTCCGATCGACGGGCCATGCCAGCCGATCTCGACGATGACATTGCGGCCCTGATCTTGACCCGCTTCGCCACCGACCGATTTTTCGATGATCACGCCTTCGCTTTTCGGCAGCGGCGGATGTTCGACCAGAGGAAATTCCTTAAAGGGATCGACGGGCCGCCGTTCCCAGCTCCCCATCGCCTGTTCGGCCAGTTTAAAAACCTCGGCCGGATCGGCATCGCCGGTCACTATAAGCGCGGCGTTGTTCGGAACATAAAAACGGCCTTGGATCGTCCGCATTTTGTCGGTCGTCGCGGTGCTGACCGATTCCCGTGTACCCGTCGGATTTTTGCGCGTTGGATACTTAAAGAAAAGCTTGTCCTTCATCGTCAGGTCCAGATACTGATACGGATTCGCCTCGAGGCGATCGATCTCGCCGATAACGATCTTTTTCTCGCTTTCGAATTCCTCGTCGTCAAAAGTCGGGAACCGTACCGCATCGTTTATGTATTTCACGGCGGTCGCAAGATAGGGCGATGTTACGGTGTAATAATAATTTACGATCTCTTCGCGGGTTGATCCGTTATAGAAACTGACCTGGTCGGCGTCTTTTAAATAAGATGTGTCGCCGATCTTTGCGCGTACCGCGTACGCCGCCGAACACTGCGGGTTTGTCGCGAGCGTCAGACGAGATCCCGAACGTTCACAGCCATACAATCTTACGGCCAGACTCGGCTTAAAGAACATATGTTCATATAGATGCGACAGCCCGTGCAGCTCTGGCGGTTCGGTGAACGAACCATTGCGGACCGCAAGCTCGACCGTAACCAGGGGAACCGAGTGATCGGGCAGGACAATGATCTCTAGCCCATTTGGCAGTGTCTTGCTGACAAACGGAACCGCGTATTCGGCACGCGTCTGCGCCGGTTTTGAGGCCGATATCGTTGGTACGACCTGTGTCTTTGCGGCCGTCTGTGCGGCACCGAAATTCGCAAAAAACGATGCGGCCGCTAATAAACTTAATAAAAACCTTTTCACACCTACTCCTTTAATCGTGACCGGGCGCGTGCAGCGACTATCCTTGCCTAACGGCATACTCCCGCTTAATATTTAATCTAGCATAAGGAGATCAAATATATGGAACGCGACAATTTGATGCACGGCGCACGTTCGGCGTTGAATACAAATGCCGAAATTCGGGACTGGTCAGAGAATTATCTGAAAGAAAAATCACGCGGTGAGAATACGGAAATGTCCGACGAAGAGTTTGAAAATTATTGGAAATACCATAAGCCAGAGATCATTCACGCCGGGGCGGCTGAGGCGATCATGGCTTACAAGGCGAGGGAAAAACCGGCTGACTATCCAGGCGAATGAATAACTCTCCTGCTCAATGAAAACTGCCGCCGGTTGAGAACAGCGGCAGAATGGGGCTTGACGTCCACAACTCGGCAACTTCCTAAACGGCCGGTCCCGCAGGTTCGGTCCTTACCTCTGAGGTGTCAAATTTTTCATCCTCGACATTGCGCATCATACGCGATATCGGTATCGCCAATAGCGCCAGAACGGCGGCCGATACAAACAGAGCGATCGTCGTCCAGGTAAACAGCATTGGCGTTTGTTCCAATTTTTCGGGATCGACACTGCCGCCGACGAGGCCGGCGATCATATTTCCGAGCGACGTCGCCAAAAACCAGATGCCCATCATCTGACCGACGTAACGGCGCGGCGAGAGTTTTGTCATAGACGACAAGCCGACCGGGCTTAATGATAACTCACCGAAAGTTTGGAAAAGATAGCTTGCAGCCAGCCACATTCCCGATACTTTGATAGCACCTTCGGCGGCTACGAGCATGTTGGACGGAAAGATCATTATCAAAAATCCGATGCCCGCGAGAGCGAGTCCGAGCGCAAATTTGAACGGGCTCGAAATGTTAATGTTTCGTTTTCCAAGCCACAGCCACAGCCATGCAAAGATCGGTGCAAAAATGATGATAAAGAATGAGTTTATCGACTGATACCAAAGTGCCGGGACCTCGAATGAGCCCCACTGACGATCCGTAAAATCCTTTGCGAATAGGTTGAGCGAGGTGGGCGCCTGTTCAAAGGCCGCCCAGAAAATAGCCGCTGCCACGAATAGGACCGCGATGACGAGCACACGCTTCTTTTCGTCGCCTTTCAATTCGCCGAACGTGAATATATAGGCGAAATATACGACACCGACTGCGCCGAGAAAGTACGCCCAGTAGGTTCCCAAGACCTGCGCATCGATATGAATTGTCCCAGACGCCGCCAACAAAATGACCACAACCAAAACGGCGAGCCCGCCGATCAGCACGAGCTTTGTTTGGCTCTCACGCTTTTGTTGGGCTGCCGGATCAGGCAAACGAGTCGGTTCCAGGCCTATGTTCCCCAGCGTCGCCTTTGCGCGAACCGTGTACCAGATCAAACCCGCCAGCATTCCAACAGCCGCGATACCAAATCCCCAGCCGAATCCGACCTTTTCGCCAAAAAATCCTGTGAACAGCTGTCCGGCTGTAGCGCCGGTGTTGATGCCCATGTAAAAGATCGAAAAACCCGCATCACGTCTGGCGCCACCCTCGGGATAGAGGTCGCCGACTATTGCCGAGATATTCGGTTTGAGCAAGCCGGTCCCGAGCACAATCAGTACCAGCCAATAAAAAATGGAGTCTGCGTTGCCATGAACGACGTCAGCCCGATCGAAACATGGCCCAACATAATAAGGACCGCTCCGTATTGGATCGAACGCCGTAAACCGAACAATCTATCGGCTATCCATCCACCCGGCAGCGACGAGAGGTAAACGCTCGAAGCGTAAATTCCGACGATCGCCGATGCCTGAGGACGTTCGAAACCGAAGCCGCCATTCATAACGGCCGTCGTCATAAATAGGATAAGCAGCGGCCTGATGCCGTAGAACGAAAAACGTTCCCACATCTCTGTCGCGAAAAGTGTTGAAAGACCGATCGGATGACCAAAGAATCCGCGGGAAGCGGCCGGGTCCGGATAAATTGTTTCGTTTGCGCTCATCAAATATACCTTCGGCTATTGGGTTTTGTCGGAGAGTCAGGCAAAATATACCAGATTATCCGGCCTAACGAAAAGAAAACGGTTGTCCGCTGATAGCAAGGCCGCAATCGCCTGATCAAAAACCGAGACATCCAAATATGCAGCCGATCTACCCGGGCGAGATATTCCGCTCGCCAAAAAATCTCTCATTTTTTGCGATCACCGGCCTGGCTTTAATTGCGGTCACCGACGTGATCGCCGTTTTTGTTGGATTCGGACAAGTCGCCAATCCGACATGGTCGGTCTCGCTCGACGACGTTTCACCAAGCTCTGCCTGGCTCCTGATACAAAGCTTTGTCTATCTGCTCAAAGCGCCGCTTTATCTGTTCACGATAGTGGTGTTTCTGATCTGGCTCTACCGGGCCAATACTAATTTGACGCCGCTGAGGGCCTCGACCCGCGAATATTCGGCCGGCTGGGCGGTTGGCTGGTGGTTCATCCCGTTCGCTAATCTGGTCAAGCCGTTTCAGGTCGTGCGCGAGGTTTGGTGTGAAAGTGACCCGAATGTGGCGGACGAGCCGTTGTTCTTATCCGCTAGTTTGCGAAGTGCGCCCGGTTTTATGGCCGCCTGGTGGGCTTTTTGGATACTGTCCAACATCGCCTCGAATATCAATTCGCGCGTTTTCGATCCCGACAACATCGACACGGTCTTTGCCAGCGGGATACTTTTTGCGATCACCGGAACGCTGTCCGCGATAGCGGCACTTTTCGCCATCCGTATTGTTCGCGACATAAGCCTTCGCCAGGACGCACGGTTTCAAAACCTTCAAATGGCCGGCGTATACACGCCGCCGCCGCCGCCGACATTCGGGTCCGGCATGTAAACGTCAGTATGGAAGTTTTTAATGAGCTGGCCCGATCGATCGATGAGCGCTGGAACGAGGCCGGTCGCGATGAGTCTTCTTTCCCGGCAATTGCCGAATCGGAGCTGCGTCGCGCGACTTTACCTGAAAAGATCTCGGCGTGGGACGTGATCGAATGGACGCTTCGACAGCTGCAGCTTCCGCCGCAGAGAGATCCTCACGGGAATTTTGGCGATCCGCCGATCACCGTTTTTGCAGGTGAAGATTTCTATATCGACGTTTATTTCTGGCTGAACGGAACGACCGAGATACACCAGCACAGCTTTCTCGGCGCATTTCAGGTACTTGCCGGCTCAAGCATTCACAGTTGGTACGAATTCTCTGAGGACGAGGCATTTAACGGCCAGATCCAGTTCGGCCGGATGTCGCTGAAAAAATGCGAGCTTCTTAAGATGAGCGACACACAGCAGATCCGGCCAGGGCGACAGTACATTCATTCGCTCTTCCATCTCGATCAACCGTCGGCCACGGTCACAGTCCGCACCGACGGGCTGCCCGCACATCTGCCGCAGTATTCCTATCACAAACCCGGACTTTCGCTAGATCCTTTTTTCTTTGACGAAACGCGTGCCAAAAAGCAGCAAGCGCTAAGCGCGCTTCTGACCGTTGGCCACGAGAGCGGGTTCGGGTTGCTGTCTGAATTGATGCAGAATGCCGACCTGGCGACATCGATCGACCTTTTATCCACTGCCCACGGATTTTTGACGACCAACCCGCTAGACGAGCTTTTTGCACTGTCGGAAGCCGCTGACAAATTTAAGAGCCTGCTGGCGACTTTTAGTGAGAATTTTCCCGAAAGGGCGGATCTGTTGAGTTCCGTATTCGAGCGACACGATGTATCGAACGAGATCATCCGTCGCCGCAGTTATGTTACCGATCCTGATCTGCGGTTCTTTCTCGCACTGCTTCTAAATGTAGAAGGCCGCGACGCGATCTTCTCGCTGATCAAACAGAGATTTCCAGACGCCGACCCGCTGGAAAAGGTGCTTGACTGGACATTTGATCTGGCTCAAATGCGAGTGGTCGGAATAAAGTCGACGAATGCTCTCGGGATACCGGATTTTGGCGACGTGGACATTTTCCTTTTTGAGAAGATACTGCAGGGAGCATCGGACGACGAAGCGGCCAGTGAACTGAAAGCGACCGCCGCAGGCGGCATAGGAAAATTCGCAGACCTCGAAACCAAGATCGCACGAATACGAAAAGCCTTGATATTCAAGCCGCTATTTTCGTGAACAGTCAGGTTTGCCAGCCAAATGAGTTTACCTTAAACTAGTTGATTCGTGCCCTTGTAGCTCAACGGTTAGAGCAGCGGACTCATAATCCGTTGGTTGTAGGTTCGAATCCTACCGAGGGCATGCCTTCTTTTTAAAGAATATTCAGCGGAGATCAGTTGGGATGGTAGCGCGTACGGGAATCGAACCCGTCTTTCGAGATTGAGAATCTCGCGTCCTAACCGATAGACGAACGCGCCCCGGATCAGCCTGAAACACTTTAGCCTGTTTTGCGGTATTCAGCAAAACCGATACGCTTCCTGAACCAAAATTTCCTGTCAAGACATCGATCATGCCGTCACCATTCACGTCGCCGACCGCTGACCTTTGAGGGAATAATCCCACCCCGTAAGTTTCTGCAGAAAGCTGAAAAATGGAAAAGCCTTTCAGCACGCGGACGGCCGCCAGATCCGGATCCGTTACGATTATTTCTTTCACTCCGTCCGCATCGATGTCGACCGCCAATGCGGAGGCCGCCGACCGACCGAGCACCATTCCGATCGAGCGGGGAAAATTTCCGCTGCCGTCGCCAAATTTGACACCGATGTTTCTGATCACGGCGCCGCCGCTGATCAAGATCAGATCGACGTGTCCGTCAACGTCAACGTCGTCCGCTGTAATGAACGATGGCGAATCTCCGGTCCGGCTCGAAACAGCCCTTCCGAATTGCCGGCCGCCACGCGAATACAGGAGCGAGAGGTCGTTTGACGCTCTGTTGACGACAGCTACGTCGTCGCGGCCATCGCTGTCCAGATCGCCCGTTGTGACGCTGACCGGCGAGATGCCGACCGTCTGATCCATTCGGTCAAATTCTCCGCCACCGTTGTTATAAAGCAGCGAGACCGTACCGTCGCCTTTGTTGGCGGTAACCAGATCGCGTCGCCCGTCACCGTCGAGATCCGACGTCGTGATGGCAACGGGCTCGGCGCCTGCCTCAATGAACGTACGGTTGAAAAGCGCGATCTCGGGCGTATTCAAAAACAGCTGTACCCGATCATGGCCGGTGTCGGTAACGGCGGCATCCGGATAACCATTGCCGTCGATGTCGGCCACGGCCAATGCTTTCGAGTCGGTCCCGGCGTCGAATACGGCGACCAGCGAAAAATTGCCGGCCCCATCGCCGTAAAAAAGCAACAGCTCGCTTGTGCTTTCGTGTTCAGGACGACTGGCCCCGTCGGGTCTTTCTTCGGCGGCGCCGGTCAAAACCAACAGGTCGAGCTTTCCGTCACCGTTAAAATCCGCTAGCGCGAGGTCCGCGGCACCAGCTTCCGTGTCGATATTCTTAACGGCAGCAAAACCGCCCGTTCGATCATTAGATACGACCGAAACTGCTCTCGTGGCTTGATTCACCGCCAGAAGGTCAGGCCATCCGTCGAGGTCGAGGTCGGATACATGAACCGCCGCCGGGCCGGGGCCGACATACCATTGATGTGGAACGGGATCGAGACCATGATATCTGCCCCTGAAGACCGAGATATTTCCCGTTTCATTACTCGTAACGCCAAGGTCTGTGACCGAATCGCCGTCCAGGTCGGCGGCGATCACCGACCGAGGGCTTGGTCCGGCGGATAAAACTACTCCTTCCGAAAATCCGAAAAGTGTCCCGTAAAAGACAGATACGCTATTATCGGTGCGATCGGCAGCGGCAAGATCGATGTGGCCGTCAAAATTAAAGTCGCCCGATACTATCGATACGGGCGCGCCAGGGGTTGCGAGCTCGTGCGTCTTGTTGAAACGTCCGGCGCCCGAATTGGACAACACAGTTATCGAATTCGACGCCGAATTTGTGACGGCAATATCCAGCCCGCGGCGTCTGTCTATGCTTGCTGCGGTAATATCCGATGGTTCGGATCCGACAGTGATCTGTTGCCCAAGCTCAAAATTTCCGCTGCCGTCACTGAAAAGAATCGTCACAGCATTCGCTGCACGCTGCGCCATCGCGATGTCCGGCCGGCCGTCGCTGTTAAGATCAGCAACTGCAATAGCCGATGCCGGCGATACGGTCTGAATACTCGGACCCGCCTCAAAAGTGCCGTCGCCATGGCCATAGAGCACGGTCAAAAAATTGTCTGAAGAGTTTGCGACGACGAGGTCGACAAAAGGGTCGTTATTTAAGAACGCAGCCTTGATATCGCTTGGCGTCAAGCCCGTCGGATAACCAGCTGCGACGACGAGGTCGCCTTCGCCGTTGCCGATCAAGATCCATACCCGGGCCGAGTATTCGTCGAGAACGGCTGCGTCGGGCATCGCAT
>JBDTMQ010000419.1:0-3581 GCA_039934155.1 Acidobacteriota bacterium
GTTCGGCGGCGGTCACGGTCGCCGGCCAGACCGTCAATGTTTCACAGGTCCGGCCGTGATTTCTCAAGAAAATTGGCCGAATTCCAACTTTTTTTGTTTTGGAGGCGTCAAATGTGCAGTATTACCGGCATTGTAAGTTCGTTTTGAACGGAATATGTTGCGCTCTCGCCTGCCGGAGTAGTATATTTATTGTTCCTGATCTTAAGCTGCCGGCACTCGGCCAGGCTGTTAGACATCTGAAAAAAGGATTACAAACATGAAGAATTTCGTTTTCGCGGGAATGAGGCCGGCTGTAGTTGTTGTATTAGCACTTGCCTGTGCCGCGGGTGTGGCCGGTCAGGCAAAGCTCCGGAACGCGCTGAATTTTGATACAGACAATAAGGCCGACCTGACGATCTTTCGTCCATCAGACAACACCTGGTACATCTTTAAGAGCAACGGCGGGATCATCGCACAGCCTTTCGGGTCGCGCAACGAGGATTTTATGGTGCCGGCCGACTATGACGGCGACAACGTAGGCGATATAGCTGTCTGGCGCGATACGACCGGAACCTGGTACCGGCTGCTCAGCGCTTCAAACACTTTTACAGCACAGCCGTGGGGCCAAAGCGGTGACGAACCCGTAGCGAGAGATTTTGACGGCGACGGTAAGGCCGATCAGACGGTTGCCCGACGATCAAACGGCATCATTACCTGGTACATTCTCAGCAGCCAGGGCGGATTTACCTCGACCCAGTTCGGCTTGACAACCGATTTTCTTGCGCCGGGTGATTATGACGGCGATGGCAAATGGGATATCGCCGTTCAGCGGCCGGGCGCTAGTGCCGGAGCGGCCGCAACCTTTTATATCCTGAATGCGACCGGCGGATATCAGCAGATCTCATGGGGTCAGAGTAACGACCTGGTCGTTCCGGGCGATTACGACGGTGACGGATTTACCGACATCGCGGTGGTTCGCGAAGGTACCGGCCCCGGCGGAACGCTTACCTGGCTTGTCCGCAAGAGCAGCGACGGCGGTTTGCTGAGCGCTACCTGGGGAATAGCCGAGACCGATCTCAACGTACAGAATGATTATGACGGCGATGGAAAAACGGACTTTGCGGTTTGGCGAAACACTGACGGCCATTTCTACATTCTGAACAGCGGCGGCGGTATTACTTCGGTCGCTTGGGGAGCACCCGGCGATTTCCCGGTCGCTGCTTATGATTCGCACTAACTTCAGAAGCTTGATAAACGTAAAAAAGGCCGAGGGTTGATCCCCCGGCCTTTTTGTTTATGCAGCATATTTGTAGTACGTTGTTTTTTAGCTGAATGGAAAGCCTTACAGACAAGATCCGGGACGGATTTCCCGATAAAAATGTGTTGATCGTCGGTGACCTCGTTGCCGACCAATTCCTTCATGGAACGATCGCCCGTGTCTCGCGCGAGGCTCCTGTTTTTATCCTTAACCACGATTCTACGGATACACGTCCCGGTGGCGCGGCAAATGCGGCCGCGAATGTTGCATCACTGGGCGGGCGGCCGACACTGATCGGCGTTACGGGCCGCGACAGCAGCGGCGAACTGTTAAGGGAGGCTCTCGGGGCGGCCGGGGTTTCGTGCGAGATGGTAGAGGCCGACAGCGGTTACAAGACCACCACAAAGGTACGGGTGCTTGCCGGTCAGCACTATGCTGCTCGGCAGCAGGTGATCAGGATCGATTACCAGGCAAATGCGGAGCCGGCGGCCGACATCCGCCAAAATATCATTCGAAACTTTAGAACGGCCAGTGAGCAGGCGGACGCGCTGATCGTCTCCGATTACGATTACGGCTTAGTAAACCGCGAGATATTTGATCTGGCAAAAGCTATCGCTGCCGAGAGAGGCATACCCCTGCTGCTCGACTCGCGCTTCCGGCTTTCGGAATTTTCGGGTGCAACCAGCGCTACGCCAAACCAGGACGAAGTGGAGCAAATACTCGGCAAGAATTTCACGCCGGATCAATGCTCCACCCTGCGCGAAAGGCTGGGCTGCGAAGCTCTTCTGATCACGTGCGGGAACAAAGGAATGCAGCTTTTTCGCCGCGGCGAGCCGATGACCGAACTGGATGCGGTCGGATCGCTCGAGCCGGTCGATGTGACCGGAGCCGGCGACACGGTGATCGCGGCATACGCGTTGGGGCTGGCCGCAGGCCTTGATTTCCTGGCCGCGGCCGGCGTCGCAAATTATGCCGGCGGTATCGTTGTAATGAAAAAAGGCACGGCGGCGGCGACCGTTAAGGAACTTATCGAGGCGATCGGCGGCCCTGCGCATAGGGCGTCACTGACGGGAGCGAGCAAATGACCTCGTCTGCCTCGGCTCCGATCCTTTCGCTTGCGGAACTCTCCGAGAAAGTTGCCGGCGAGCGTGCGCGTGGAACGCCTATAATCCTCACAAACGGCTGTTTCGATCTGCTTCACGCCGGCCACATACGATATTTGACCGGAGCAAAAGCGATCGGCGGCTTTCTGATCGCGGCGATAAATTCTGACCGCCGTGTTACCGAGCTTAAAGGGCCGGGCCGTCCGTTCATAAACGAAGACGAACGAGCCGAGATCATCGCGGCCCTCCGGCCGGTCGATGCTGTCGTTGTCTTTGACGATGCGACGGTCGAAAATATCATCCTTGCCATCAAACCCGACTTTCACGCCAAAGGAACCGATTATACTGAAGACACTGTACCAGAACGTGAGATCGTACGCCGAGGCGGGGGCCGCGTAGTGATCGTCGGCGATCCAAAGGACCATTCATCCACTGAACTTATCGAAAGGGCCGGAAAAGCGTGAGATGTGGGAATCACGCGACAAGACTAGCCTGATAATTGAGGTTTGGGAAAAGCTGGATTGCGAAAGTGTAGGCTCAGCCGAGATCGAGGCGATAGACGAGGCCGTCTCGGCTCAATTCGGCAAGGCGGCAGTGGATTCGCCAATGGTCACCGCAAGACTTTTGGCTGACGAGGGGGCACAGCTTCGGCACAGCGAAATACTGGAGCTGTATCTGAAAAGAAGCCAGGATCAGCCGTACGCGCCGGTGCTGAGGAACATAATCCGCACAGACACTTTTGCGTTGACGCTCAGCTCGCTGAAAAACGCCGAAAATTTTAGAAAACGGCTGACCGCCGACAACGATCGCGAGGGGCTTCGGCTTTTGCGAGAAGAAGTGCTCGACGCCAAAAAGCGACTCTTGTCAGCCGCGCGTACAAAAGACCGCGGTCGCACGGCCGAGATCGTTCAATGGCTGACGCTGTGGCTGCAATCGCCGGAACTTTTCGAGAACTGGATCGCTCTTCGGCGTGCGACAAAGGAATTCAATGAAAAATTCGGCAGCGATTAGTAGATGATCTCGAGATAATGAGGCGTTTTTTTGCACCTAAAGAGACTATTGTCGACGGTCGTGTAACACTCGGGCCGGACGAATCAAGGCATTCAAGGGAAGTTCTTCGCTTGCGTCAGGATGATATTGCGGCAGTTTTTGATGGTGAGGGAAACGAATATATCGGCCGCGTTTCAGCAATGTCACGGTCGGCGGTCAAGATCGCCGACCTTCGCCCTGTCGAGCCGGCG